>CAZQYE010000027.1:0-14696 GCA_964597375.1 uncultured Myxococcales bacterium | reverse complement strand
AGCCCAAGCCTGCGCCCAAGCCACCGCCGAAGAAGGCCGAGGCCAAGCCGAAGCCGGCCGACAAGGCACAGGCCGAGCCCGCGGCGAAGACTCAGGCAAAGCCGAGCCCGACTACGGGCAAGGCCGCCGGTGAACCTCGCGCCGGTACGCCGGCGCCTGCAACCTCGGGGAGCGGCTCTTCGGGCGGCGGCGCGGTAGTGCGCGACGCCGCGTTCGTGCGCTACTACAACCTGATGATCGATGCCATTCGCCAGCACTGGGTGTGGGTTGGCAGCGAACGTGATAACTTGAGCGTGACGGTGCGGTTCGCCGTTGCGCCCGACGGAACCATTCAAGGCGTCCGGCGCACTTCGTCCTCCGGCAACCCGCACTTCGACCAATCGGTTGAAAACGCGGTTCGAAGCGTCGGCCGGCTCGAGCCGCCGCCGGTCAAGTATCGCCGGGATTTCGCCGACGTAGAACTCATATTCCGAGCGAGCGATCTCGCGCGGCGCTGATTGCGAAGTTACGAGTGATTTCGATGATGAAAACGTTCGTCGCGGCGATTGTCCTGTCCTTGACGATTGGCGCCGCCAGTGCCGCCGCGCAGGTGCGCGGTGAAATCATCGGTCCGGGAGCCACCAGGATGCCGCTGGCCGTACCTGCGCTCAAGTGGCTCGGTGGACGCGAGGCTCCCGATCTGGCGGGAAAGTTCGTCGCCGTCTTACGTGCCGACCTCGAACTGTCGGGACTGTTCCGGGTCATCGACCCGGCTGCGTACATCGAGGATCCGCAGACCGGCGGAATCACGCTGGAGACCATCGACTTCGCGAGCTGGAGCACCGTGGGGGCGCTCGGGCTGGTGCGCGGTGGGTATTACGGAACGCCCGGCGGCATTACGATCGAAGAGCGCTACTTCGACGTGGCGAACCGTTCGAGCAGCGGGGGGCGTAAGCTCACCGGCAATGCCGAGACGGTCGCTCGATTGGCCCATCGGATGGCCGATGCCGTCTTGGAGTTCGTCACCGGGCTTCCCGGTCCATTCGATTCACGTCTTGCGTTCGTCTCCAACCGGCACGGGCATTTTCGCGAGGTCTACACGTTTTCCTTCGACGGGCGCATCGAGCAAGTGACCAACCACCGGTCGATCACGATGGCCCCGTCGTGGTCGCCCGATCTGCGATCGATTCTGTTCACGTCGTTTCGCAGCGGCCGCCCGGTCCTTTACGAGACGTCGGCGCGCGGAGGAGGGGGGGACCGCCGTATTGCCTCGAAGATGGGCGTCAACGTCGGTGGCGTATGGTCGCCCGACGGCCGTGTTCTGGTGGTCGCCCGCGAAGCGGCCGGCAACACCGACTTGTATCTGCTCGATCCCGATCGCCGGTCGATGACGCGCCTGACCTCGCACTGGGGAATCGACGTGGAGCCCGCCTGGTCGCCCGACGGGCGGCACATTGCCTTTTGCTCGTCGCGTTCGGGATCGCCGCAGATCTACACGATGGACCGGGACGGTCGCGGCATCATGCGGCTGACGTTCGAGGGCGATTACAACTGCTCGCCGTCGTGGTCGCCCGACGGCCGTTGGATTGCCTATGCGGGAAGGCGTGCAGGCCGATTCCAGATTTTCGTTCTGCCGGCGGCGGGGGGAACCCCGCGGCAGCTCACACACAGTGGATCGAACGAGGAGCCTACGTGGTCGCCGGATTCGCGGTACTTGGCGTTTTCGGGTCGCCGCGGCCGGCACCCCAAGCTCTATCTGGTCGATCTGCAGGGACGTTGGGAACGACAGCTCACGACGGGCCCATCCGACGACCGCTCGCCGAGCTGGTCGAAAAGGGCCGAGTGAATTCGGCGTGTCGCGGCCGCCGGTGAACTGCGATCGGAACTTGAATGTGTTAGGAATTTTGTCGGCGGGTCACTAAAATGGCCGGGTTGAGCACGTTCGGAGAGGTGCCACCCGGGCGCCGAGCGAGGAGGATACCGCATGAAACACCGTCGCAGTAGTTTTTCCGGCGCGGCCGTGACGGCTTTCGCCGTCGCCGTGGCTCTCATGCTCGCCGGTTGTTCGGCGAAACGAGGATGGTTCGGGCGCTCGTCCGAGGAGCCGCCGCCCCCTGCAATCAGCGAGGAGGGCCTAGCGGGCAAGCCGAGCATCGAACAGTTCGAGGAAACCGGCACCGTGGCCACGGGAGGCACCTACGAGGACATTCACTTCGCGTTCGATTCGGATCGTCTCGATGCCAGCGCCATGGAGGCGGTGCGGGCCAACGCCGGGCTGCTGCAGGCAAACCCATCGGCAAGGGTGGAGATCGAGGGACACTGCGACGAGAGGGGGTCTTCGGAGTACAACTTGGCGCTCGGTTCGCGGCGCGCCAGGGCCGTGCGGGACGCGCTGGTGGGAATGGGCATCTCCGCCGATCGCTTGACCACGGTGAGCTACGGCGAGGAGTTGCCGCTCTGTAAGGAGGCGACCGAGTCGTGCTGGGCGCAAAACCGCAGGGCCCATCTGGTCGAGGTCAGCCAGTAGCGTGATGCGGATCCCCGTGAGAAAGACCGCGTGGCTCGTCGCGCTTCCTCTGCTCGCGGGCGGTTGCGCGGCGCTTCAGGCGGACCCGCTGCGACTCGAGCGAGAGAATGCAGAGCTGAGGCGGATGCTCGTTGAGACGCGGCGCGAAATGGAGGAGCTGCGCCGCGACCAGGAGCGCCTGCGCGCCGCCGTGGAGTATCTGCAGTACGGTAGGACGGCGAGCCGGCCGTCCGACGGGATCGTGGCGCGCAGCGCCGGGGGGTACGAATCGCCCACCCGGTCGTGGCCGGCGGGCCGTTGGCCGGGCGAAGAGCCGGCGTCGGGGTCCGAGCCCCAGCGGCTCCCCTATGGTACCGCCGGCGATCTTCGGGCTTCCGAGCCTCCCGGACCGGGACCCGAGGCGACGGTGACCGCGCGCACCGAGGGGCCGGGACCTCTCGCGGGCACCGCAGCCACGCCGTACATGACCGAACCGCAGCCGGGTTCGACGGACGAGAATCCCAGTGCTCGGGTCGTGATGGGCGTTCGCGAGGAAGGCGACTGGCACGAGCCGGGAAGCGTGTCGGCGCCGCCGCTGCCGACCGTCCCGCCCCAGCTCGAGGGAACGCTCTATGCCGACGGGGTGCGGGCCATGGCCGCCGAGCAGTACGACGAGGCGATTCAGTTCTTCCGGGATTTCATCCATCTCGACTCGACCTCTCCGATGGCCGACGACGCCCAGTTCTGGATCGCCGAGTGTTACCGCCGCAAGGGGATGGAGACGGCGGCGATCAAAGAGTTCAACCAGGTGGTCTTGCGCTACGGCTCGGGCGACCGCGGGCCGGCCGCGCTACTGCAACTGGCCGCCATCTTCTCGAAGATCGGCGATCAGGTGGATGCGCGCCTGAGCTTGCAGAAACTCATCAATCGCTATCCGCGTTCCCAAGAAGCCGGTCGTGCCCGCGCCTGGCTGCAACAAATGGGCGGCTGAGGGCGAGCCGCCGGCATGCGCGTCATTCGAGGGCTCGAGAAGGCGCGGAACGTCTTTTCCGGGCCGGTCGTCACGATTGGGAACTTCGACGGGGTCCACCTCGGCCATCAGGTCATTCTCTCGCGCCTGCGTGAGGACGCCGACCACCGCGGGGTCGCTGCGGTCGTATTGACGTTCGATCCGCATCCGGTCGCCGTGTTGCGGCCGGAGGCGGCGCCGCGCCTGCTCATGACGCTCGGCGACCGCCTAGCGGCATTGTCCCGTTGCGGCGTCGACGCCACGGTGGTGCAGCGCTTCTCGAAGGATTTCGCGGCCATCGAGGCCGAAGAGTTCGTCTCGAGGTATCTCGTCGGCGTGTTCGGCGCGCAAAAGCTCGTCGTCGGCCACGACCTCAACTTCGGGCGCGGCCGCCGCGGCAGCGTGGAGTCGTTGGTCGAAGCGGGCGGCAGACACGGATTCGCCGTCGAGGTCATCCGTCCG
Source organism: uncultured Myxococcales bacterium (assembly GCA_964597375.1). Lineage (GTDB taxonomy): Bacteria > Desulfobacterota > Binatia > UBA1149 > SPBQ01 > CAZQYE01. Next base: position 10,740 of record CAZQYE010000027.1, on the reverse strand, counting down.
GTGGTGGTCGAGGACATCGTCGTTCACTCGAGCGTCGTCCGGCGCACGGTTGCCTCGGGGGACGTGGCGTTGGCCGCGCGCTTGCTCGGACGGCCGCACATCGTGCGCGGGCGCGTCGTGCACGGGTCGGGACGAGGAAGAAAACTCGGCTTTGCGACCGCCAACTTGAGACCGAAGACGCCGCTCGTGCCGGCCGAGGGAGTCTACGCCACGCGGGCGCTCGTCGATGGGCGGACGGTCGACGGCGTCACCTCGATCGGACACACGCCGACATTCGGCGGCAAGGAGACCGTCGTCGAGGCGCACCTGTTCATGGAAGCCTGCGACCTGTACGGCAAAATGATGTCGATTCGGTTCATCGAGAGGCTGCGTGATCAGCGCAAGTTCGACAGCCCGCAGGCGCTGGCCGAGCAGATCGCACGCGACGTCGAGCGCGCTCGGGCGGTGCTTGCGGCGTCTTCCGCGTGAGCGAGCGGCCGGCAGAAAAGACCTTCATGGTGCCGGACGGGCACGCCGGCGAGCGCATCGACCGCTGGCTGGCCGAGCAGCCGGGCACTGGGACGCGCTCGCAGATCGAGCGGGCGATCGAGGCCGGGCGGGTACTGGTCGACGGCCGCCGCGTCAAGCCCTCACACAGGCTGCGCGGCGGTGAGCGTGTCGAGCTCTCCCCACCGCCGGTTCCACCGGAAGAGCCGGTGGCCCGCGATGCCCCGCCCCTGAGCGTTCTCTACTGTGACGATGCGATGATCGTCGTCGACAAGGCCCCGGGCGTCGTCGTCCACCCGGCGGCCGGCCATCGCAGCGGCACACTCGTCGACGCGTTGCGGGCGAGGTTCCCGGCGGCCCGCTGGCCGGGGGGTGCCGAGCGGGCGGGCATCGTCCACCGGCTCGACCGCGACACCTCCGGGGTGTTGCTCGTGGCCCGGACGGTCGAGGCCCACGAGGCGCTGGCGCGCCAGTTCCGCAAGCGCGAGGTCGGCAAGGAGTACTTGGCGCTGGTGTATGGCGATGTTCGCGTACCGGGGCGCGTGGACGATCCCATCGGGCGCCACCCCCGTGATCGCAAGCGCATGTCCGTGGCGGCCCGCCGCGGGCGCCGGGCGCTGACCGAATACGAACCGCTCGAGCGCTTCGGCCAGGCCACCCTGTTGCGCGTGGCTTTGCATACGGGCAGGACGCACCAGATTCGGGTCCACTTGGCCTCGCGCGGCTGGCCCGTCGTCGGGGATCGGACCTACGGGCGCCGTCGCGGTCGCAGCAAACCGGCAGGCTCAGTCGAGCGCGCGTTGGCCGGGATGCCGAGGCAAGCCCTTCATGCCTGGAAGATTCGCTGCACGCACCCGGTCGACGGGCGGGCCCTCGAGTTCGAGGCGCCCGTGCCGGCGGACTTTGCGAGCTTGCTCGAGGTCCTGCGCCGCCGGGTAAGCGATGCCGGTAGCGGTTGATCTTGGGGGTAGGGTCGATCGCCCGGCGATCGGCTCGGTTGGTTGCCGGCGGCGGCCGACGGCCCTCGTGGGCCTCGTGCCGCTCGCTCCGGAGACTGGTTGGCACGATGTCCTAAGGCGGTACCGGGGCCTTGGCCGGGTGGGAGCAGGCGTGCCCGGCGAGAACACCGGGGGCCCACCATGGTTTGCGCCTGTGGATTTCCGGCGCCGGAGCGCAAAAGCTCTCCTGGAAAAACGGCACCTTACGGGCCGGGGGCGGACGCCGGGTTTCCCGCTGCGGTCGCGTGTTGACTACCGGCAGGGGATTGTTTACGGTTGAAGCACCCTCCCGGAGGCACGGGTTCCCGGCCAAGATCCGCTTCCAGCGAAGAGTCCGCGAGATCCTGTGCCCAGAAACCCGACCGGGGGCGGCCGTAGGTGGGGGCCGAAGCGGCCCGCTCGAACCTGCGACGAGGACGAAACGCTGGGTGGCCCGGCTTTTCCCGAGGGGAAAGGGCGCCGGCGAGAAAAAAAGCCTGAAAACCGAGCCGAGCCGCGCAGCGAGTGCTACCAGAGATGCCTCGCCGTGTGGGTTCGGTGGCCGGCACCGGAGCGAACAGCACTGCTGGCGCAACCTAAGTGGCAATGTGTCATCGAACGCTGCTCCAACTCGGAGCCGGACTGGAAACAAGCTGAGGACGGAAAACATGGCACGCTCTAGAGCGCAGGCCGGGCAAGCCGCCCGAGCCAAGACTGCCGAGCCGAAGGCGGCGGAGTCGGCGGAAACTCTCAACCTGAAGACCCTCAAAGGGAAGACCGCCAAGGAACTCGCCGAAATCGCGCGTGATCTAGGCGTCGAGGGAGTCGCCAACATGCGCAAGCAGGAGCTGATCTTTGCGATCCTGCAGGCGCAGGCCGAAAAGTCGGGGAACGTCTACGGCGAGGGGGTCCTTGAAATCCTCCCCGACGGCTTCGGATTCTTGCGCGCGCCCGACTCCAACTATCTGCCCGGGCCCGACGACATCTATATTTCGCCGAGCCAGGTTCGTCGCTTCGGCTTGCGCACGGGAGACGTGGTCTCCGGCTTGATCCGCTCGCCCAAGGAAGGCGAGCGCTATTTTGCGCTGCTCAAAGTCGAGGCGATCAACTACGAAGAGCCGGAGAAGGCTCGCAAGAAGGTCCTCTTCGACAATCTCACCCCGCTGTACCCGGACGAGCAGCTCGTCCTGTCGCACAAACCCGACGAGTACACCTCGCGGATCATCGATTTGCTCGTACCGATCGGCAAGGGGCAGCGGGCGCTGATCGTGGCCGCTCCGCGTACCGGTAAGACGGTCATGCTGCAGAGCATCGCCCACGGCATCGCCGCCAATCACAAGGAAGTCATCCTCATCGTGCTGCTCATCGACGAGCGCCCCGAGGAAGTCACGGACATGCAGCGCTCGGTCCAGGGCGAGGTGGTTTCCTCGACCTTTGACGAGCCGCCGACGCGCCACGTGCAAGTCGCCGAGATGGTGATCGAAAAGGCCAAGCGGCTGGTCGAGCACGGCAAGGACGTCGTCATTCTGCTCGACTCGATCACGCGTCTGGCTCGAGCGTACAACGCGACCGTGCCGCCGAGCGGCAAGATCCTGTCGGGCGGCGTGGACTCGAACGCGCTGCGCGGGCCGAAGAAGTTCTTCGGTGCGGCCCGCAACATCGAAGACGGGGGCAGTCTGACGATCATCGGCACCGCCCTGGTCGATACGGGCAGCCGCATGGACGAGGTGATTTTCGAGGAGTTCAAGGGAACGGGGAACTGCGAGATTCACCTCGACCGGCGCCTGATGGACCGCCGGGTGTTCCCGACGATCGACATCCTGAAGTCGGGAACCCGTAAGGAGGACCTGCTGCTCGACAAGGAGACGCTCAACCGCGTCTACGTCCTGCGCAAGCTGCTCACGCAGCTCAACTCGGTGGAGGCCATGGAGTTCCTCCTGGGCAAGATGAAGGGCACCAAGGACAACAAGGAGTTCCTCGCCTCGATGAACTCTTGATCCGCGAAATCGTGACACATTGCATCCAAGGGGGCGATTTGTTATGTGGCACGATCGACCCCGACCCCGGGGCAAGGGAGAAGAAGGGGGCTAGATGAGCCAAGTGACCATGAAACAGCTGCTCGAGGCCGGAGTACACTTCGGCCACCAGACGAGCCGCTGGAACCCGAAAATGCGCCCGTTCATCTTCGGCGCGCGCAACGGGATCCACATCATCGATCTGCAGCAAACCGTGACCATGTTCCGCGAGGCCTGCGACTTCGTTCGAAAAGTCGGGGCCTCGGGCGGCACCATCCTGTTCGTCGGCACCAAGAAGCAAGCCCAGGAACCAATTCGCGCAGAAGCGCAGCGTTGCGGCCAATTGTTCGTTACGACTCGGTGGCTCGGCGGCACGCTTACGAACTTCCAGACCATTCGGCAGTCGATCGATCGCCTCAAACGGCTCGAGGAAATGCTGGCCGACGAGGAGGCGATGGCTGCGCTCAAGAAGAAAGAGCGCCTCATGATCCAGCGCGAGGTCGACAAGCTGCACGTCAACCTCGAGGGCATTCGCGAAATGCGCAAGCTGCCCGATGCGGTCTTCGTCATCGATCCCGACCGCGAGGAGATCGCGGTCGCCGAAGCGAACCGCCTCGGCATTCCCGTGGTGGCGGTGGTCGATACGAACTGCGATCCCGATCGCATTGCCTACTGCATTCCTGGGAACGACGACGCGATTCGGGCGATCCGGCTGTTCTGTGCAGCGATCGCCGACGCGTTCATCGAAGGACGGCAGGAGCACGAAGAACAGCTCGCCGCCGCCAAGGAAGGCGGGGACGGTGGCGCCGAGGATGCGGCCGCGACCGCCGGGACCGCGGCTGGGAGCGAGCAGGCGGCCCCCGCCCAGCCCGCCTCGACGACCGAGCAGGCGCCGGCCACGCCTGCGTCGACGACCGAGCAAGCGGCGCCGGCCAAACCGGCGACGTCGGCTGAGCCTGCGGCCCCGGCCGACCCGGCTCCGGCGGCGGAGAACGGTGCCTCCGCGGGCACTACGACGGGTGCCGTCGGCGATGCCCCCAAACCGGCCTCGGGGGTGTCCGAATGACGATCAGCGCCCGCACCGTCAAGGAACTCCGTGACCGCACCGGTGCGGGCATGATGGACTGCAAGCGCGCTCTGACCGAGACCGGCGGCGACATCGATGCGGCGATTGCGTATCTGCGTGAAAAAGGGCTCGCCGGCGCGGCCAAGAAGGCCGGTCGGGTTGCGGCCGAGGGTCTCGTGGGCGTGTTCCCTCCAACCGGAGGAACGTCGGCGGTGATCGTCGAGCTGAACTGCGAAACGGACTTCGTGGCCAAGACCGACGAGTTCGGCAAGGTGCTCGAGAGCATCGGGCGGACGCTGTTGGAGCAGGGACCCGCCGAAGGCGACGGCGACAGCGTCGCCGAGCTCGAAGTGGCTCCCGGCCGGACGGTCTCGGCGGCGCTCACCGAGGCGATTGCGTCGATCGGTGAAAACATCGCGCTGAGGCGCTTCTGCCGGCTCGAGGCGGACGGGGGGCGTGTCGGCGGCTACGTGCATGCCGGAGGCAAGATCGGGGTGTTGGTCGACGTTCGCGGCGCGACCGAAGACGACGACGCCCTGGTGCGCTCGTTGGCCATGCAAGTTGCGGCGGCGACGCCGCGTTACGTGCGGCGCGAGGACGTGCCGGCGGACGAGGTCGCACGCGAGCGAGAAATCTATCGAGCCCAGGCGGCGGCTTCCGGCAAGCCGGAAAAGATTCTCGACCGGATCGCCGACGGCAAGCTGGAAAAGTACTACCGCGAGATCTGCCTGCTCGAGCAGGATTACGTGCGCGATCCCGATATCACGGTTGCCGAGTTGCTCGAACGATCCGGCGCCGAGGCCGGCCGCACGCTCGAAGTCGTTCGCTTCGTTCGCTACCAGCTCGGCGAGGGGATCGAGCGGAAGGTGTCGAACTTGGCCGAAGAAGTCGCCGAGCAGATCGCCAAGGGATCTTGATCTGTGTCGGCGACCCGACGAGGTCGCTCGGGTAGATGACGCCCAGCTATCGACGGGTTCTTCTCAAGCTCAGCGGTGAGGCTCTCGCCGGAGAGGCGAGCTATGGGATCGATGCGTCCGTCGTCACGCGACTGGCGTCGGAGATCGGCGAGGTCCACAAGGCCGGTTGCGAGATCGCCGTGGTCGTCGGCGGTGGCAACATCTTCCGCGGACTCAAGGCGGCCGAGCTTGGCATGGACCGATCGACGGCCGACTACATGGGCATGCTCGCCACGGTCCTCAACAGTCTCGCGCTCCAGGACGCCCTCGAGAAGTCGGGGGTCGACACCCGCGTTCAGTCGGCGCTCGAGATCCGTGAAGTCGCCGAGCCGTACATCCGGCGCCGTGCCACCCGCCATCTCGAAAAAGGCCGAGTCGTGATCTTCGCGGCGGGAACCGGCAACCCGTTCTTCACGACGGATACGGCTGCGAGTCTGCGCGCGATCGAGATCGGCGCCGGGGTGATCATGAAGGCGACGCGTGTGGACGGCGTCTACAGCGCCGATCCCGAAAAGGACCCGAACGCCGTTCGCTATCCGTTCTTGACCTACCGGCAGGTGTTGCACGACGGTCTCAAAGTGATGGACGCCACCGCGGTATCTCTCTGCATGGAGAACCGGATGCCGATCGTCGTCTTCGACGGCACCAAGGCGGGCAACATCATGAGGGCCGTGTGCGGCGAGCCGATCGGTACACTCGTGGGAGAGCAGGAGCCATGATCGACGAGGTGCTTTCCGAACTGAAGTCCGAAATGGCGGCGACGATCGAGTCCCTCAAGCGCGATCTCGGCCGCATCCGCACCGGTCGGGCCAATCCGGCCTTGCTCGAAAACTTGATGGTGGACTACTACGGCGCGGACACGCCGCTGATGAAGCTAGCGACGATCAGCGCGCCGGAGCCGAAGCTGCTCGTCGTGCAGCCGTTCGACCAGGGCGCGATTTCCGCGATCGAGAAAGCGATCCAAACCTCCGACCTCGGGCTGTCGCCGATCAACGACGGCAAGATTCTGCGCGTTCCCATTCCGGATCTCACCGAAGAGCGCCGGCGTGAGCTCGTCAAGCGCGTGCGCCGTGAAGCGGAGAACCATCGGGTGTCGGCGCGCAACCACCGGCGCGATGCGAACGAAACGCTCAAAGAGCTGCTCGCCGAGAAGGAGATCGGCGAAGACGACATGCATCGCGCTCAAGAGAAGGTCGAGGAAGCGACCAAGAAGGCGATCGAACAGATCGATGAAATCGCCAAGGCCAAGGAAGAAGAGGTCTTGGCGGTCTGACGCCGTGGCTCCCGACACATCGACAACGCCGGGCGACCTGCCGCGCCACATCGCCGTCATCATGGACGGGAACGGCCGCTGGGCCGAGGCCCGAGGGCTGAGCCGGATCCAGGGGCACCGCCGCGGCAAGGACTCGGTGCGGGCCGTGGTCGAGACCGCGCGCGAGATCGGCATCGAGTACCTGACCCTGTACGCCTTTTCGAGCGAGAACTGGCAGCGCCCGCGCCGTGAAGTCGATGCGCTCATGCGGCTTCTCAAGCGCTACCTGCGTACCGAAGTCGGACGCATGATGCGCTATCGGATTCGCCTGCGGGCGATCGGCAATTTGAGAAAGCTGCCGCCCGACATCCTGCACGAGCTGCGTGCGGTCGAGCATCGCACGCGCCACAACGACCGGATGACCGTGCAGCTCGCCGTCAGCTACGGCGGCCGGGAAGAAATCGCGCGCGCCGCCCGGCAACTCGCCCGCCAGGTACGCGACGGGCGTCTGCGTCCCGAGCAGATCGACGAGCAGCGATTTGAATCGGCGCTGATGACCGCCGGCGTGCCCGATCCCGATCTGCTCATCCGGACCAGTGGAGAACACCGCATTTCGAACTTTCTGCTGTGGCAGCTCGCCTACACCGAGCTGTACGTGACCGAGACGCTGTGGCCGGACTTTCGTCGTGACGAGTTTCTTCGCGCGATCGACGACTATCGCCGCCGCCAGCGTCGCTTTGGAAAGACGGCCGCGCAGATCGCCGGAGAAGCCTGAGAGATGCTGCGCGCGCGCTTGATTACGGCCGCCGTCGCCATCCCTCTACTCATCTACTTGGTGTTCTGCGCGCCGATGTGGCTGTTCGGAACGGTGGTACTCGCGATCACGTTCATTGCACTGCGCGAGTTCGCGGCCATGGCCCTCGAGGGCGTCTCCCACGCGACGACGATGACGATGCTGGGAGGAATGACGATCGCCGTCACGATGAGCATCGGCAACACGACGGCCGTCTCGGCGGGCACGGTGGTGGCCCTGGCCGGGGTGCTCATCGGTACCCTGGCGACGGCACGGGACATGCGCGAGAGCGTCGGCATGGCCGGCCAGATCCTGCTGGGTTGCTTGTATGCGGGGATGTTGCTGCCGCACTTCATCTGGGTCCGCGGTCTTCCCGACGGTCCGGGGTGGGTGTGCTTCGTGCTCGCGTGCGTGATGGCCGGGGACGCCGGCGGGTACTTCGCCGGCGTGGGCCTGGGTCGCCGCAAGTTGTGGCCGTCGGTCAGCCCGAACAAGACCGTCGAAGGAGCCCTCGGCTCGTTCGCCCTCAGTCTGGTCGCCGGCGTGCTGGTCAAGCTCATCGTCCTGCACCGGCTCGGTCCGATCGAGGTCGTGCTGGTGGCCGGGTGCGTCAACGTGCTGGCGCAACTGGGCGATTTGCTTGAGTCGATGCTCAAGCGGGCCTACGACGTCAGCGACTCCGGCTGGATTTTCCCCGGACACGGCGGAGTGCTCGATCGCACGGACAGCCTCGTTCTGCCCATCGTATTCGTCTACTACTATGCTATGCTGGCGCGCGGGTACGCGATGATGCCGTGAGCTGCGGGACCGCCGCGGCAGGGCGTGCGCCTACTCGAAGCGAGGCGACATGAGCATCGAAAGCATTCTCGGCGCGGTCCTGGTTCTCGCCGTCGTCATCTTCGTTCACGAGCTCGGCCATTTCCTGGTCGCCAAGTGGTGTGACGTCGAGGTCTTGGTTTTCTCGATGGGATTCGGGCCGACGCTGTGGTCGCGCCGTTACGGCGAGACCGAGTACCGGCTGGCGGCGATTCCGTTCGGTGGCTACGTGCGCATGGCCGGCCAGGACGACTCCGAGGACCCTCCTGCGAGCGACCCCTCGCGGGGATTCTCCGCCAAGACGATTCGCCAGAGATCGGCGATCGTCGCCGCAGGCCCGGCGGTCAACGTTGCGTTCGCGTTTCTCGTGTTCTTCATCGTCTTCTGGGCCTACGGCAAGCAGGACCCGGTCGACGCGCCGCGCATCGGTGGCGTTCTGTCGGGGGCGCCGGCCGCCGAGGCCGGCCTCGAGCCGGGCGACACGATTCTGTCGGTCGACGGGCGTGCGATCTCGCGCTGGGACGAGCTCTCGGAGATCGTGCGTGCAAGTGAGGGGCGTACACTCGAGCTCGAGGTGCGCAGCGCTGAGGGCGACGTTCGCCGCATCCGCATCACTCCGCAGCCGCGCGAGGAGCGAGATCGCCTCGGCGAGGTGATCGGCACGGTGTACATGATCGGCGTCAGTCGCGATTTCGAGTCGGTCGAAGTCGGTCCGTTCGAGGCGGTTCGGCTGGCCGGAGAGTACACTTGGGGGTTTACGTCGATCATCTTTCAGACGCTCGGGCGGCTTCTGCAAGGCCGGGTGTCGGCTTCCGACTTGGGCGGCCCGATCATGATTGCGCAGGAAGCCGGGCGTAGGGCCGCGACCGGGCTCGATCCACTGCTGCGTTTTCTCGCCCTCATCAGCGTCAACCTCGGCGTGATCAACGTGCTTCCGATTCCCGTTCTCGACGGCGGGCACCTGGCGTTCTTCCTAGTCGAAGCGATTCGCGGCAAGCCGCTTTCGGTCAAAGTGCGTGAGCTGGCACAGCAGGTGGGCGTGTTCCTCCTGGTTGCCCTCATGGTGTTCGTCGTTTTCAACGACATCTCTCGGATCGTCGGCGGGTGAGCGTTCGGCGTCCGGCGAAGAAAGACCCCGGCGAGTGCGGCTCGCGCGACGCGGCCGATCGCTGGATCCTCGCTCTCGACACAGCCGGAAAGCAGGCGTTTGCCGCGCTGACGTGTGACGGCGAGCAGGTCGACGTGGTCGCTTCGGCATCAAACCGTGCCGAAGACCTGCCCGAGATCGTCTCGCAGCTTCTGAAAAGCCGGGGGCTCGCTGTTGCCGACTTGGCCGGGTTGGCCGTCGTCGAGGGCCCGGGATCCTACACCGGCCTTCGCGTGGGGCTGGCGCTCGCCCGCGGCCTGGCGCTGGTCGATCGAATTCCCGTCGTCGCCCTAGGTTCTCTCGAGCTCGCCGCCCTGGCGTGTCCCGGGGCCGAATCGCCCGTGGCCTGCCTGCTTCCGGCTGCGGCCGGGCGCATCTTCTTCGCCGTCTACGGGCGCGAGCAGGGCCGGACGGTCTGCATCGAACCGCCGGAGGTCGTCGACTTGTCGGCCGTGCCCGAGCGCCTTGCCGGGGTTCGAGGGTTGCGCAGTTGTTGCGCGGAGGCCCGGGAGACCGCTCCCGAGCTGTGGCGCGTGCTCGATGGCACCGAAGGGGTCGAGCGATGCGAACTGCCCCGGGAACGGGCCGGGACGCTCGCCCGGGTGGGCTTGGAGCGCCTCGCCGCTGGTCAGGGACGGCCGGCAGCCTCGGTGGTCCCCCTGTACGTGGGCACGTCGAGCCCCCGGAAAAACCGCAATCGTGTTGTGCTCGAACGTACAGATGGTGCGTAAGTATGTGAAAATATTAATGTTTCGGTTTTGATGCCACTTGACTGCCGTGCGGGGCAGTTGTATGGTTGGCCACGGGCAGGCGCCCGCTCGCGTCCGCCCGGCAAGAACACGATCAGGAGGTCGGCATGGAGCAACGCGACGAGGAGTTGATCGAGGCGCTTCTTCCCCACAATCCAGAACTTCGGGCAGCTTACGACGAACACCGTAGGCTCGACGCCGAGGTCGACAAACTCTCGTCGAAATCCTTTTTGTCGCCAGCCGAGCAGGTAGAGAAAAAGAATCTTCAGAAGCGCAAGCTCGCCGAGAAAGACAAGATCATGCGCATCCTGGCCGAGCACCGGCGCGGCCAGGTTGCAGCCGAGCGCGTCTGAGCCCACCCGAGGGGCTGCCTGTGGCCGGTCCTCCGACCCGCCCGCCGGGCGGGAACGGTGCCGGTGCATGAAGGGGTGGCCCGGGCCGAAGGGCGGGGCACGCCTGTGGCCATTGCGAGGAAACCAGTGA
>CAZQYE010000026.1:0-14700 GCA_964597375.1 uncultured Myxococcales bacterium | reverse complement strand
CCCGCCGGCGCGACATCGTGGCAGCCGCAGAAAAAAACGCGGAAGGCCGCTGAGACCTTCCGCGTTTCCCGCGCGGCGCCGTAGCCACCGCGCCCGTCCGGCGCTTCGTCAGATCTTGCCCTGCAGGAAGAAGGCAATCACCAGCGCGTAGATCGCCAGTGCCTCGATGAACGCCAAGCCGATGATCATCGGCGTCTGGATCCGATCCGCTGCGTTCGGATTGCGGCCGAGCGACTCCATCGCCGCAGCCACCGCGCGCCCTTGACCGAGCGCCGCGCCAAACGCCGCACCGCCGATCCCAAGACCGGCGCCGAGCGCGATCAAACCGCTGGCGTCGCCGCCACCGGCATGGGTTGCAGCCAGCGCGACCGACGCGTTGCCGAGCGTCGAAAGGACGGCGCCGACGGCCGCGCCTACGAATACGATCAGTCTTTTCTTCACTTTGGGTTCCTCCGTTTGTCCTCAGAAAATGCGCGTCGCTATTTCGCCGCTTCCCCGGACTCCTCTGTCCTCTTCCACCACCGCGGCACGGCGCGCCGCGTGTTCCGCGCTCAGTGCTCTTCGCCGTGGCCGACGGCCAGCGAGACGTAGATGATCGTGAGCAACGTGAACACGAACGCCTGAATCAACGATACGAATGCGCCGAGGAAATAGAATACCACCGGCACGAACAACTTCGTCAGGTCCGTAAAGATCTCCAGCACGAGATGGTCGCCCGTCATGTTGCCGAAAAGTCGCAGCGCCAGTGAAACGGGCCGCACCAGGTTGTCGATCAACTCGAGCGGGATCATGAGCACCGCCAGCCACCAGATCGGGCCGACGAAGTGCTTGCAGTACTCGACCAGCCCCTGGACTCGGACGCCGATCACGTTGTACGCGACGAACGATGCCACGCCGAGACCGAAGGTCACGTTGAAGTCACTCGTCGGCGGCGAAAAGCCAGGCACCAGACCCATCAGGTTGGCGATCAGAATGAAGATGAAGAACGAGCCGAACAGCGGCACGTAGTCGCGTGCCCGCTTGCCGAGTACGCCCTCGGCCATCGCCGATACTCCACTGACGGCGATCTCGGCGAGATTGCGCGCGGTAAGGCGATCGTCCGGCACGAGCTCGGTGCCGGCACGGCGTGCCGCTTCGAGCTGGCGACCGGCGATCCGCGCGAACGCGAGCAGCCCGAGCAAGACGAGCGTTGCGTGGACAGTGTGCGCCGGAATGTTGCGAAGCCCCGGAATGAGGCCGACCCAGATGATCGGATGATGCTCCATCGCCCCTTCAGTTCTCCGTAAGGCCGCCCCCCACCGGGTCGCCCAACCAGACGGCATCGAGCACTGCAGCCACCGGAAGCAGGGTCGCGCCGAGAGCGAACGACAGCGGCTCGATCGGCAGCCGGACGAACAGCCCTGCCAGCAGCAGCAGTACCAGGACGACCTTGGCGGTGAGAAGCGCCAATGCCGCGGTGCGGCTACGCTCTGGCGCCATTAGTCTGGAAACGAGCAGGCGAATCAAGTGGAAGTCGGCCGTCATGAACGCACCGCCGGCCACCACGCTCTCCCATCGACCCCAGCCGGCTGCCGCGCTGAGGCCGGCCGCCAGCGCCGTCAGGCCGAGCGCCGAGCGCCCCACCCGCTTCGGGGAAACCCGGCGTGTCGTCATCGACGGGACTCCTCATCGTGGCCGGCCCCTGCCAGAACTTTGAGGATCTGGGCAACCCCCATCGCCAGGGCGGCGATGCTGAACAGTAGTGTCAGCAGAGGCGCCGACCCGATGCGCTGGTCGAGGAAGTAACCCACCAGGACGCCGGCCGCGATGCGCCAGCCAAGGCTCCAGGCCAGAGCCAGGAGCTCGAGGTTGGTCATCTTGGGCGGCGCGGCCACCTCAGGAGCCGTCCGAAGCGGCCACGGCCCGCTCGGCCGCCTCGATCGTGCGGTCGATGTCGTCTTCGGTGTGCGCGGTCCCAATGAACCACGCCTCGAACTGCGACGGCGCGATCCACACGCCCTCGTCGAGCATCGCCCGGAAGAATCGCGCGAAACGGTCCGTGTCGGCCGACAGCGCGCCGTCGTAGTCCTCGACGCGGTCGACTCCGAAGAACAGCGTCAGCAGCGACCCGACGCGCTGTACGCATCCCGGCCGTGATCCGAGGGCGCGCCGCAGGCCGTCCTCGAGACGGGCGCCGAGGCGATCGAGGCGCTCGTAGGGCCGGTCGCGCTCGAGGATCTCGAGCGTCTTGAGACCAGCGCAGACCGCCAGTGGATTGCCCGACAACGTGCCGGCCTGGTAGACGGGACCCGACGGCGAGATCTGGTCCATGACGTCGGCGCGGCCGCCGTAGGCCCCGACGGGCAATCCGCCGCCGATGATCTTGCCCAGGCACGTCAAGTCGGGAACCACCCCGCTCACGGCCTGGTAGCCGCCGAGCGACACTCGCAAGCCCGAGATCACTTCGTCGAAGATGAGCAGTGCGCCGCGCTCGCGCGTCAGTTCCCGCAGGCCCTCCAGGAAACCGGGCTTGGGTGGGACGACGCCCATGTTGCCCGCCACCGGCTCGACGATGACCGCCGCACACTGGTCGTCACACAGGCGCTCGACCGAATCGAGGTCGTTGTAGCGCGCGACTCGTGTCCAGCGCACGACGTCCTCCGGGACGCCGGGGCTGTCGGGAACGCCGAGCGTCGTTGCTCCCGAGCCGGCCCGCACCAGCAACCCGTCGGAGTGGCCGTGGTAGCAGCCGGCGAACTTGACGATCGCCGGCCGGCCGGTGGCACCCCGGGCTAGCCGAATGGCACTCATCGTCGCTTCGGTGCCGGAACTGACGAGCCGCACCCGCTCGACCGAGGGAACCAGCGAGACGATCTTCTCGGCAAGCTCGACCTCGAGCTCGGTCGATGCGCCAAAACTCGTCCCGCGTTCCAGGGCATCGTGCAAAGCGGCCACGACCTCTGGATGAGCGTGCCCGAGGATCATCGGGCCCCACGAGGCGATGTAGTCGAGATACTCGCGACCGTCGGCGTCCGTAATCCGGGCACCGCTAGCCGAGACAACGAATCGCGGCGCCCCTCCCACGGCTTTCCAGGCGCGCACCGGTGAGTTCACCCCGCCCGGAATCACCTCGAGCGCCCGCTCGAACAACTTCTTCGAAACGACGTCCTCTCCCACTCGTGTTCTCCTCCGTGCGCCGCAATGCAGCGAAAACCTGGAATTAGCGCCACCCGTACCGGCGGCGGACCAGCAGGCGCTACGGTCTACGCTAAACCAGGGGCGCGCAAGATCTGCAAATCACTGGACAACCGGGCGTTACGCACCGGTTGTGCACGGCCGTTTCTTGCAACCATCCGGGGGCCACTCTAACTCGACCTGACCGGCGGCAATAGCCTGCCAACAGGTTATCAACACCTGTGGACAACTCTGTGTGTATCTGAGGGGGTGTAGGTGGCGTTTCTTTCTCGACCTCAGCTTACTGCGCTCTGGCAACAGGCGAGCCTGCGCTTGAAAGATCAGATTTCTTCTGAAGATTTCGACACTTGGATTGCTCCGCTCAAGCCGGTCACGGCCGATTCGACGTCTGTGGAGCTCGCGGTTCCCAACGGCCTCGTGGCCACCTGGATCCGCGAGCACTACCTCGAGGAGCTATCGGCCGCCTGGCTGGCAACGGCGGGCCGGCGGGCGCGCTTCCGTTTCAGCCTCGAGGAGCAGGCGGCCGTTCAGGGAGAGCTCTTTCCGCGCGATGAAGTCGCAGCCGGCGGCCAACCAAGCTTGTTCGAGCAGCCCCAGCAGCGCGAAAAAAGCGCTGAACGCCCGCGGCGGTCGGCCCCCGGCGGCCTCATCCCGCGCTACGACTTCGCCAGCTTCGTCGTCGGCACGAACAACCAGTTCGCGCGTGCGGCCGCGATCGCCGTCGCCGGCCGTCCCGGAGCACTGTACAACCCGTTCTTCGTATTCGGAGGCGTCGGTCTGGGAAAGACCCATCTGGTGAACGCGATCGGCAACGCAATCGTCGAGCGCGATTCGAGCCAACGCGTGCAGTTCATCAGCGCGGACATGTTCACGAACCGCTTGATCGACGCGATCGCACGCAACCGCGTGCGCGAGTTCAAGCAACGGATGCGGCGCATCGACGTGTTGATCATCGACGACGTTCAGTGTCTCGCCGGACGCGAGCGGACCCAAGAAGAGTTCTTTCACTTGTTCAACGCGCTCTACGACGACGGCCGTCAGATCGTCCTCACTTCGGATAAGTTCCCAAGCGAGATTCACGGACTCGAAGAGCGCCTCTGCAACCGCTTCAGTTGGGGTCTGGTTGCAGACATTCAGCCGCCCGACATCGAGACGCGCGTGGCCATCATCGAGCGAAAGGCACGCGACGAGGGAATCGACCTGCCGATGGACGTCGCCTCGTTCATCGCCACGCGGATCGACTCGAACGTACGCGATCTAGAGGGCGCCCTCACCAAGCTCAGTGCCTGGGCTTCGATCCACCGCAGGGAAATCACCATCGATCTGGCACGCGAGCTGCTCGGCGGCGGTGAGGAAGAAGAGGCCCGAACCCCGACGGCCGAAGAGATCGAAGAACGTGTGACCCGGCACTTCGGTCTCAAACCAGGCGACCTGAAAGCCCGGCGCCGCACGCGCAAGGTCGCCGAGGCCCGTCAAGTGGCCATGTACATGATGCGCCATTACGGTGGCATGTCTTTTCCGACGATCGGCGAGTACCTCGGCGGGCGGGATCATTCCACGGTCGTTCACGGTTGCCAGGCCGTCGAAAAACGCTGCCGCCAGGACCGTACGTTTCGCAACATGCTGGCGACCCTTGCGAGGATGATCGAACGTGGATAACCCGTGCGTCGAAAGCCGTTTCATGCCACCGGTTGGTGGGGTTGCATACCACGGCGAACGCGATATGAGCGTTCGAGCACGCGTCCCGCACAGGGCTTGTGCGGAGCGCGACGCTTGATGATTGGGATGTTATGGAGCTTATCCACAAAGGTGCGCTAGTAAACAACAGCAGCAGGAAGAGAAGATAGTTTCTAGGATAGGTACCGCAATGGACGTAACGGTTGAGCGAGAAGTCCTCTACAGAGCCCTTGGGCGTGTGCAGAGCGTAGTCGACAAACGACACTCGATGTCGATTCTCACCAACGCACTGATCTACGCAGAAGGGAATCAGCTTTCGATCGTCGGCAGCGACCTCGAGGTCAGCCTCGAGCAACACATCGCCGCTGCCGTGAAGAACACCGGGCGTTGCGCCGTATCCGCTCGACCTCTGTTTGAGATCGTACGGGAGGCTCCCGAAGGGGAGATTCACCTGGAGACCACGGACAACCATTGGCTGTCCGTTTCCTATGGAAACTCGAAGTTCCGGCTGATGGGCGTCGATCCGAGCGAGTACCCGGGAATGCCGAAGGCGGACGATGCTTCCGACACGATCTCGATCGACGGCGGCGAACTGGCGGACATGATCCGCAAGACGTTGTTTTCGGTGTCGACCGACGACACCCGCTCGAACTTGACCGGCGTCTATCTCGACCGCGGTGCCGGCGAAGGGACGATTCGCTTCGTGGCGACCGACGGCCACCGGCTCGCGATGATCGACCGAGCCGCCGAGGGCTGTCCGCCCGAGACCGGCGCGATTCTGCCACGCAAAGGGCTTGGTGAACTCGGCAAGCTACTGGCGGAGGTCACCGGGAAGGTCACCCTCCGCGCGGGCGCCAGCGAAGCGGTGGTCGAAGTAGACGATGCGGTCCTCAGCATGCGCTTGGTCGAGGGACGGTTCCCCGACTACCAGAAAGTGGTTCCCGAAAAAGCCGGCAGTGTCCTGTCCGCTTCGCGCGACAGTCTGCTGCAGACCCTTCGCCGGGTGTCGATTTTGTCGTCCGAGCGAGCCCGCGGCGTTCGGTTCGCCGTCTGCGGCGGTACCCTGTCGATCAGTGCGAACAACCCGGACCTAGGGGAAGCCAGTGAGCAGCTCGAGGTCGACTATTCTGGGGACGACATCGAGGTGGGCTTCAACTCGCGGTATCTGCTCGATGTCCTTGGGGTTTTGCCGGAGGAATCGACGGTGCGGATCGAGCTCGGCGACGAGTTCAGCCCGGGGGTCGTTCGCGGTGACGACGAAGGCTACCGTTACGTCGTCATGCCGATGCGAATCTAACGCGCCCGGTGTGCTGGAAACCCTGTAAAATCAAGGCTTTTTAATAAGCCCGCGCTTTACTTTTCGGCCTCTCTCTGCTAACTTTTGTCTGTTTGAGGGCGGTGGTTGGAGCAGTCTGTGGGAGCGTCCTGCAGAGTCTCCCGGTAGCGCTGTGCGCAGTGTTGCTCGGAGCATGATTTTCTAAGGCCCATCGATGGCGACAAAGTCCAAACGAGCCGCACCCGGCAAGAAGCCGGCTGCGCCCCGATCGCGCAAGCAAAGGGGAAAACGGAGCGAGTACTCGGCCGAGGACATCAAGGTCCTGCGCGGCCTCGAAGGGGTGCGCAAGCGTCCGGGGATGTACATCGGCGACACGGGTGAGCGCGGCCTGCACCACCTGGTTTTCGAGGTTGTCGACAACTCGATCGACGAGGCAATGGCGGGCCACTGCCGCGAGATCTCGGTCGTCATACACGTCGACAACAGCGTGACGGTTTCCGACGACGGCCGCGGGATTCCGGTCGGAATGCATCCCACCGAAAAAGTATCGGCGGCCGAGGTCGTCATGACCAAGCTCCACGCCGGCGGAAAGTTCGAAAAGGGTTCTTACACGGTCTCGGGGGGTCTGCACGGTGTCGGCGTTTCGGTCGTCAACGCGCTGTCGGAGTGGCTCGAGCTGGAGATCCGGCGCGAGGGCCACGTCTTTTTCCAGCGTTACAAGAGAGGCGTACCGGAAAAGCCTCTGGCCAAGGTGGGCAAGACGGACAAGACGGGCACCACGGTTCGGTTCCTGGCCGACTCGCAGGTGTTCGACGAGGTCGACTACCGCTTCGATCTACTCGCCGGACGCTTGCGTGAACTCGCCTTTCTCAACCGCGGCGTTCGGATCTCGATCGAAGACGAGCGGGCAGGCGGTAAACGCCAGGAGTTCCATTACGAGGGCGGAATCGTCTCGTTCGTGGAGCACCTGAACCGCTCGAAAAATCGGATCCACAACAAGGTGATCTACCTCGCCGGGCAGCGCAACAACGTCGACATGGAGATCGCGCTGCAGTGGAACGACGGCTACGCGGAGAACGTCTACTCCTTTGCGAACAACATCAATACGATTGAAGGGGGAACGCACCTCAGCGGCTTCCGCTCGGCGCTCACGCGGACGGTCAACTCTTACGCTGCGGCGAACGGTCTGTTCAAGAAGAGCGATGAGTCGCTCGAGGGAGAGGACGTCCGCGAAGGTCTGGCGGCGGTCATCTCGGTGAAGGTTCCCGAACCGCAGTTCGAAGGACAGACGAAGACCAAGCTCGGCAACAGCGACGTCCGGGGTCTCGTGGAGGCCCTGATCAACGAGCAGCTCGCGACGTACTTCGAGGAGCACCCGGCCGACGCCAAGAAGATCGTCGGCAAGGGGATGGAAGCCGCGCGGGTCCGGCAAGCGGCGCGCAAGGCGAAGGAGCTGGCCCGCCGCAAGGGCGCCCTCGACTCGGCGTCTCTGCCCGGAAAGCTCGCCGACTGCCAGGAACGCGACCCCGAGCAGTGCGAGCTCTACCTCGTCGAGGGGGATTCGGCGGGTGGGTCGGCCAAGCAAGGCCGCGACCGGCGCAACCAGGCGATCCTGCCGCTGCGTGGAAAGATCCTCAACGTGTGGAAGGCCCGGTTCGACAAGATGATCTCCTCGCAGGAGATCCGCCTTCTCATCACGGCGCTCGGTACGGGCGTCGGCGAACAGGACAAAGCGATCGAGAAGCTGCGCTACCACACGATCATCATCATGACGGACGCCGACGTGGACGGCTCGCACATTCGCACGCTGCTCCTGACGTTCTTTTACCGGCACTTCTTCGAGCTCATCGAGAACGGCAACATCTACATTGCGCAACCGCCGCTCTACCGTGTGCGTAAGGGAAAGACCGAGCGTTACCTCAAAGACGAGCTCGAGTTGTCGGACTACTTGATGGATCTCGGGATCGAGGACGTCAAGGTACGATCGAAGAAGAACGGTAAGACGCTTGCCGGAGCGCCGCTCAAGACGGTGCTCAAGAAGCTCGCCGAGATCGAGAACCTGCTGACCGTGTTCGAGCGCAAGCGGCGCAACCGAACGGTCGTGTCTCTGCTCGCCCGCGACGAGGAAATTACGGCTGAAATCCTCGGCAGCCGCCGTAAGTTCCGGGCGGCGATGAAACGCTTCGCCGAGGCGACCGCGAAACAAGCACCGGAGATTTCACCCGTCTCGATTCGTTACGAAGAGGACGCCGAGCACGAGTGCGAGCGGGCGGTGGTATCGACGAGGCTCAACGGGGCAGCCGGCGAAACGGTCGTCGACCGGGCGTTGCTCGAATTGCCGGAGTTCCTCCGCTTGCGCCGCTTGCTGGGCGAGGTCGCGGCGGTGGGCCGGCCGCCGTTCGTGGTGACCAGTGGAGGGACCGAATACACGGTGGCGAGCCTGAGCGAGGCGCACGAAGTCATCATGAACGGTGCCCGCAAGGGGCTGGAGATCCAGCGGTACAAAGGTCTCGGAGAGATGAACCCCGAGCAGCTGTGGGAAACGACGATGAATCCTGAGACCCGTACGCTGCTGCAGGTCAAGGTCGAGGACGGCATCGCGGCCGAGGAGGTCTTCTCGACATTGATGGGCGACGAGGTGGAGTCGCGCCGGCGCTTCATCGAAGACAACGCCCTCAACGTGCGCAATCTGGACATCTAACGAGTGGATTCGTCACTGAAGCAGCAGAAGATCGTCGTCAACATCGAAGACGAGATGCGTACGTCCTACATGGACTACGCAATGAGCGTCATCGTCGGGCGTGCGCTGCCCGACGTGCGCGACGGCCTCAAGCCGGTGCATCGCCGCGTCCTTTACGCGATGCACGGGCTCGGCAACGATTGGAACAAACCGTACAAGAAATCCGCTCGCATCGTCGGAGACGTGATCGGGAAGTACCACCCGCACGGCGACGCCGCGGTGTACGACACGATCGTGCGTCTCGCACAGGACTTCTCGATGCGTTACCCGCTCGTCGACGGACAGGGCAACTTCGGTTCGATCGACGGCGATCCGCCCGCAGCGATGCGTTACACCGAGGTTCGGATGGCGCGTATCGCCGGCGAGCTTCTAGCGGACATCGAGAAGGAAACCGTCGATTTCGTTCCCAACTACGACGACACCACGAGCGAGCCCGCCGTGCTTCCCGCGCGCCTGCCGAACCTACTGGTCAACGGCTCGTCGGGTATTGCAGTGGGGATGGCGACGAACATCCCGCCGCACAACCTCGGCGAAGTCGTCGAGGCGCTGAAGGCGCTGATCAAAGATCCCAGCCTGTCGGTCAAGCGCCTGATGCGGTACATCAAGGGTCCAGACTTTCCCACGGGCGGCATCATCTACGGCCGCGGAGCGATCGTCGACGCATACACCAAAGGGCGCGGCATCCTGCAGGTGCGGGCCCGCGTGAACACGGAAACGGACAAGCGCACCGGCCGCACGCGGATCGTCGTCGGCGAGATCCCCTACCAGGTCAACAAGGCACGCCTCATCGAGCGCATCGCCGCCCTGGTGAACGAAAAGAAAATCGAGGGCATCTCCGACCTGCGCGACGAGTCCGATCGCCGCGGGATGCGGATCGTCATCGAGCTCAAGAAGGACGCGATCCCCGAGGTGATCCTGAACAACCTGTACAAGCACACACCGCTTCAGGACTCGTTCGGGGTGATCATGCTCGCCATCGTAGACGGCCGCCCGCGGCTGCTCGATCTGCGAGAACTGCTTCAGCTGTTCATCGACCACCGAAAAGAAATCGTCACGCGGGCCACAGCGTTCGACCTGCGCAAGGCGGAGGCGCGCCTGCACATTCTCGAGGGCCTGAAGATCGCCCTCGACCATCTCGACGCCGTGATCGCGCTGATTCGCAAGGCCAAGGACGGCCCGACGGCGAAGAGCCGGTTGATGGCGAAGTTCAAGCTCTCCGAGATTCAGGCGCAGGCGATCCTCGACATGCGCCTGCAACGCCTGACGGGCCTCGAGCGCGAGAAGATCGTCGAGGAGTACAAGCAGACCAAGGCGTTGATCAAACGCCTGCGGGCGATCCTCGCCGACGAACGCGAGGTGCTCAAGATCATCGCCGAGCAGCTCGACGCGCTGGCCAAGCAGTATGCGGACGAGCGGCGAACGGAAATCGTCGATGCGACGACCGAGATCAGCCTCGAGGACATGATCGTCGAGGAAGACATGGTCGTCACCGTTTCCCACGACGGGTACATCAAGCGCAATCCCGTTTCTCTGTATCGCCAGCAGCGTCGCGGCGGCCGCGGGAAGATCGGAGCTTCGACGAAGGGGGGCGACTTCGTCGCGCACATGTTCGTGGCGTCGACGCACTCGTACTTGCTGTTCTTCACCAATCGCGGCCGGGTGTACTGGAAGAAAGTGCACGAGCTGCCGCAGGCCGGCCGCGCGGCACGCGGCAAGGCGATCGTCAACCTGCTGGCACTCGGCCCCGGCGAGAAGCTCTCGGCGTTCCTACCCGTGCGGGAGTTTACCGAAGGGCGATACGTGCTGTTTGCGACGGCCAGCGGGACGGTCAAGAAGACGCCGCTGATGGAATACTCGCGCCCCCGCTCCACCGGGATCATTGCGATCCGTCTCGAGGACGACGACGAGCTGATCTCGGTGCGTCTGACGGACGGAAATCAGCAGGTCGTGTTGTCCACGCGCGATGGGATGGCGGTTCGCTTCAAGGAGCAGGACGTGCGAGCCATGGGCAGAGCGGCGGCGGGCGTGCGGGGCATTACCCTGGCCGAAGGCGACCGCGTCGTGTCCATGGACGTCGTGCAGCCGGCGTCGTCGCTGCTGACCGTCTCGGAGTTCGGCTATGGGAAGCGTTCGCCGGCCGACAGTTACCGGCTCGTGCGGCGGGGTGCCCGCGGTGTCAAGACGATGCGCGTCACCGAGCGGACCGGACCGGTCGTAGGCGTTCTGCAAATTGCCGATGAGAGCGAAGACGTCATGCTGGTGACCAACGGCGGCAAGCTGATCCGGATCCCCGTCGCCGACGTGCGCGTGATCGGCCGCAACACCCAGGGCGTGCGTCTCGTGCACCTCAGCGAGGAGGGCGAGACCGTCGTATCCGTCGCGCCGGTCGCCGACAAAGACACCGCCGTGGGTGGCCAAGAGAGCTGAGCCATGAGCGAGACCGTGGCAGTAGTGGGCGCCGGCAGCTGGGGAACGGCGCTCGCGACGCTGCTGGCGGGGAACGGCCACAGCGTCCGTATCTGGTCGCGTGGCGAAGAAGTCGCCGGCCTGATCAATCGCGAGCACGAAAACCGGGTGTACTTGCCTGGGGTCCGCCTCGACCCCTCCTTGCGTGCGACGACCAGCATGAGCGAGGCGCTCGATGGCGCGAGTTTCGTGGTCATGGTGGTCCCCTCGCACGCGATGCGTCCGACGATGCAGAAAGTCGCGCCGCTCGTGAGCGACGAGGCGCCGATCGTCTCGGCGAGCAAGGGCATCGAGGACGGAACCTCGAAGACGATGTTCGAGGTGATTTTGGACTGCGCCGGAGAGCCTGAGCGCATCGGCGTGCTGTCGGGTCCGAGCTTTGCCGCCGAGGTGGCCGCCGGCCTTCCGACCGTCGTCGTGGCGGCGGCGCGGCGGATGGAGATGGCCGAGCGAATCCAGCGCACGTTCGCCGGGAGCACGTTTCGAGTCTACAGCAGCACGGATGTGGTCGGCGTCGAGATCGGCGGCGTCGTCAAGAACATCATGGCGATCGCGACGGGAGTCTCCGACGGTCTCGGTTACGGCGACAACGCGCGAGCGGCGTTGATCACGCGCGGGCTCGCGGAGATCAGCCGCCTGGCGGCTGCGCTCGGCGCGCGCCCGGAGACGCTTTCCGGTCTCTCGGGAATCGGGGACTTGGTGCTCACCTGCACCGGCGACCTCAGCCGCAACCGGCAGTTCGGGCTTCGGTTGGGACGCGGCGAGACGGTCGACGAGATCCTCTCGAGCATGCGGATGGTGGCCGAAGGCGTCCGCAACACCAAGGCGGTACGGGAGCTCGGGGCGCGCCTGGGAATCGAGCTGCCGATCGTCGAGGTCGCCTATCAAGTCCTGTACGAAGGCCTGCCTCCGCGCGAGGCCCTCGGCCGGCTGTTCAGCCGCAGTCTGAAGCCCGAATTCCACTGACCAGTGGCCGGCCGGCTTCGCAAGAAGCCGAAATATCTTGCTAAATTGACAACCGGTTCCCCTTGTGCAAGTTTGCGGGTTTGAGCTGCCCGGCCGAAGGGCCGGTGGCGGCCGAACGACTGAACCAAGACAGGGTCTACCGTGAAAAGAACGTTCCAGCCGAGCAACATCAGGCGCCGTAGGCGTCACGGTTTTCGGGCGCGAATGGCCACGCCCGGAGGACGCCGAGTTCTGAAAAGCCGAAGGGCCAAGGGACGGAAGCGCATTGCGGTCTCTACACCGCCAAAGCGCGCGCGGAGGTAGGCCCGACCGGCGGTTGCCGAAGCGGCGGCGGATCCGTAAGCGGAGGGACTTCGTCCGCATCCAGCGAGGCTATCGCGGGCGGCGAAGCCCGCACTTCGTCGTCATCGTCGCCCCAGGCCCGTTGCCGGAAGGCCGGCTCGGAATCACCGTGAGCAAAAGAGTCGGCAACGCGGTTCAGCGCAACAGAGTAAAGAGACGAGTTCGAGAGTTTTTTAGGTTACACGGAGAGAAGTTGCAGCCGGCCCATGACCTCTTGATCATTGCTCGGGCGGGTGCGGAAAAGCTGAGCTTTCGGGATGTCGAATCGGAGTTGGCACGAGCCCTCGCCATTGCCGTCGAGTAGAGCCGAACACGGGGACGCTGCGGTGAAGGCGACGTTATCGCGGATTCTGGCCGTGCCGATCCTTCTGCTCATTCGGGCGTACCAGTTGTTCGTTTCCCCGCTGCTGGGGCCCGCGTGCAGATTCCACCCCACGTGCTCAAACTATGCGATCGAAGCGATCGCCCGCTACGGCCCCATTGGGGGCACTGCCCGTGCGCTAGCGCGACTGGCCAGATGTCACCCCTTCGCGGAGGGGGGATTCGACCCGGTGCGGTAGGCGGAAGCGAGGTTCATACCAGGCTGCGGCCTCGGAGGCCGCCGCGTGGAGACTAGAGCATTACTGGCGTTCGTCCTGTCCGTCGTCATTCTCGTCGGATACCAGGCGCTGTTCGCCCCTACCCCTCCCCCAAACGACGCTACGACTCCGGCTGAGGGCGGCTCGAGTGAGCCTCCGGCTCCAGCCGCCGCGAAACAAGCGCCCGCGCCGCCGGTGCAGCCCGCGCCCCCTCACGCGGCGGTCAGGCGGCGTAGCGGAACGACGAGAGTCGTCGAAACGGACGTGTTCCGGACCGCCTTCACGACCGCTGGCGGCAGGATCCAAAGCTTCGAGCTCAAGGAGTACGAGAGCGACGCCCACGATGGCGAGGCGCTCGAAATGGTGGTGGCCGACGGACTGCTCCCGCTCGGGGTGTATTGGCTCGACGAGGGGGGGAATGTCGTGGGCGACCAGGACGTCGACTACCGGATCGAGGTCGAACGGCCGGCCGGCGCCGGGAGCACGGTGGTGCGCCTTACCGGGACGGCGGCGCCTGGCCTCACGATCGAGAAGACGCTCACGTTGCACGATGGGTCATACCTCCTCGATTACACCGTCGTCGTCGGGGGCGAGGCGACCGACCGCGAGGTGGGCGTTGCGTGGGCTCGCGCCGTGCACGAGGGACGCAGCCGTTTCTCGGGGAAGGAGG
Source organism: uncultured Myxococcales bacterium (assembly GCA_964597375.1). Classification (GTDB taxonomy): domain Bacteria; phylum Desulfobacterota; class Binatia; order UBA1149; family SPBQ01; genus CAZQYE01. The sequence goes on along the minus strand of CAZQYE010000026.1, from coordinate 811 downwards.
GCCCGGTCGCACTGCTTGCCGACAAGCTACACGCCGAGAACGCCGCCTCGATGAAAGAGCCGGTCTTGCTCGACGGGGAGGTCGCGTGGGCCGGCTACGCCGACCACTACTTTCTCGCGGCCTACATCCCCGAGAAACCCGTGCGCGCCCGATTCGTGGGGGCGGCGTCGGGCGGCGTGGGCGAGGCGACTCTGTGGGCTCGAGCGCCCGGCGGCCGCGTTCAATACAGCCTGTTCGTCGGTCCCAAGCGCCTCGACCTGCTCGGGTCGGTGGGCCACGGTCTCGAGCGGTCCGTCGATTTCGGTTGGTTTGCCTTCGTCGCGCGGCCGCTGCTCGGCCTGCTGATCTTTCTCTACTCCTTTACGGGAAACTACGGCTGGTCGATTGTTCTGCTCACGGTCGGAATCCGGATCGTGTTCTATCCGATCAACAAGCGCCAGGCCGAGGCCATGAAGGCGATGCAGCGGATTCAGCCGGAACTGAAGAAGCTGCAGGAGAAATACAAGGACGACAGAGAAAGACTCAATCGAGAAATGATGGAGCTTTACCGGCGCCACAAGGTCAACCCGCTGTCCGGTTGCCTGCCGATGCTGGTTCAGCTTCCCGTGTTCTTTGGTCTCTATCGCGCGTTGATGGAGGCGATCGAACTCCGTCACGCGCCGTTCATCGGCTGGATCACCGATCTATCGCAGCCTGACCGACTCGGATCGCTCGCGATCCCGTTCGTTTCGCCGCCGGGCATTCCCGTGCTCACGTTGCTGATGGGCGCGAGTATGGTCGTGCAGCAGAGAATGACGCCGGCCGCCGGCGA
>CAZQYE010000025.1:0-15293 GCA_964597375.1 uncultured Myxococcales bacterium | reverse complement strand
GATCGTCGCGTGTTTGTACGAGAAGTCCGCCGACCACGCGCTTCATGTCGAAACCGGCGGCTAAGGGTTGTGTCATGTCGATCTCGAGCAGGCGCACGTTCTTCAGCTTCTTTTCCGACTTGTACAGTGCCAGCGCACCGTCGCTGAAGGCCGGAGCGATCACGATCTCGAGAAAGATCTCTCTCAAGCCGGCGGCGGTCTCCTCGTCCACGGCCCGGTTGAAGGCGACGATTCCTCCGAAGATCGACACGGGATCGCAGCGCCGCGCCTTGGCTAAGGCCTCGGCCGGACCACCGGCCGTCGCGACTCCGCACGGGTTCGTATGCTTGATCGCCACGCACGCCGGCTCGGAGAACTCGAGCACGAGCCCGAGCGCAGCATCGGCGTCGACGATGTTGTTATAGGAAAGCTCCTTGCCCTGAAGCACGCGCGCAGTCGCTACCGACGGGCCCGCCACCGCCGGCTCCCGGTAGAATGCGGCCTCCTGGTGGGGGTTCTCGCCGTAACGCAGCTTCTGTACCAGGTGCCACTGCTGGTGCAGCGTCGCGGAGAAGCGCTCGCCCGGTGAGCGCCCCAGGTAGTCGGCGATCATTCCGTCGTACGCCGCGGTCGCGCGGAAGGCCTTGACCGCCAATTCACGCCGCAGTTCGTCGCTCACGCCGCCGGCGCGGACCTCGGCGAGCACGCGCTCGTAGTCGGCGGGATCGACGACCACGGTGACGTCGGCATGGTTCTTCGCCGCAGAACGCACCATCGAGGGGCCGCCGATGTCGATGTTCTCGATCGCCTCTTCCTCGGTGCAGCCCCGAGCCGTCACCTCGGCAAACGGGTAGAGGTTCACGCACACCAGGTCGATCCACTCGATACCTTGCTCGGCCACCTGTTGCCGGTGCTTCTCGTCTCCACGCCGGCCGAGAATGCCGCCGTGGATCTTGGGATGCAGCGTCTTGACCCGCCCGTCGAGAATCTCGGGAGACCCCGTGTGGTCACTGACGTCGATCACCTCGACTCCGCCGTCGCGAAGCGCTCTCGCGGTGCCCCCGGTGGAAAGGATCCGAACGCCCTGCTCGGCAAGGCCACGGGCAAACTCGACGATCCCGGTCTTGTCGCTGACACTGATCAACGCTCGCTCGATCCGCCTGCTCACGATTCCTCCTCGTACGTTCTCCTCACGCGGCCGCCCACGCGGGCGACCAGCTCATAGGCAATCGTTCCGGCACGGGCGGCGACCTCGCCGGCATCGATGCCACTGCCCCATAGTTCGACGCGATCGCCGACACGCACGCGCGCGCCGGTCACGTCGATCATCGTGTGGTCCATACATACCCGGCCGACCACCGGACACCGGCGGCCGCCGACCAGCGCCTCCCCATTGTTGGACAGCGAGCGCGGGTAGCCGTCGGCATAGCCGCAACGCAGCGTCGCCAGGACCGTGTTGCGCTCGGTACGACAGGTATGCCCATAGCCAATGCCTTCGCCGGGGCCAACCTCGGTGACTCGAACGACCGTCGCCTCCAGCGTCATCACCGGCCTGAGATCTGCTCGGCCGTCCAGCGACGGGTCGGGCGGCAGGCCATAGAGCATGAGCCCGGGCCGCACCATGTCGAGGTGGGTTTCCGGGCGCGTCAAGATCGCAGCGCTGTTCGCCAAGTGGAGCGGGACGCGCCCGAGAACGGGGTCGACCCCCCGCGATGCCTCGAGCAACCGCTCGAGCTGCCCGCGCGTCACCTCGGTCGTAACCGACTCGGCCATCGCAAAGTGGGAGCAGAGTGCCGCGACCTCGATACCGGGCATCCGGCGCAGCTCGCGCGCAAACGCCCCGGCGTCGGCGGGCTCGATTCCCAGACGCCTCATCCCCGTATCGATCTTGAGGTGAATCCGGGCGCGCCGGCCGGCCGAGCGGGCCGCGCCATCGAGAGCGCGCGCCGTATCGAGGTCGCCGACGACGATTTCGGCCCCCAGGGCAATCGCCCGGTCGGCCTCCGCCGGCACGATCCCGCCGAATACGACGACCGAGTGATCCGCCGCCAAGGCGCCGAGCTCCTCGGCCTCGTCGAGCGTCGCCACCCCGAACCGGCGGCAGCCGGCACGGGCGAGGCGCTCCGCCACGGCGGGCGCTCCATGGCCGTAGGCATCCGCCTTCACCATGGCCAGCACCGCGGTCTTGGGGCCGACCAGGCGCACTACTTCACGGTAGTTGTGTTCGAGAGCCGCCAGATCGATGCGGGCGCAGGGCGCGCTGTCAGGCACACCGGCAGATACCAAGCGGCACCGTAGTTGTAAAGGCGTTTTAGCAGGGCTATCCCTCGTGCGGTGAACGTCCGCATCAACGGCGAAGACCGCGAGGTCGACGAAGGCACGACCATCGAGGCCATGGTCGAGCGGCTCGGCCTGGCCGGCCGGCGTTTGGCCGTCGAACTCAACCGCGAGGTCGTTCCTCGCGAGGACTGGCATCGGACCGTGCTTCGCGACGGGGACCGCGTGGAAATCGTTCATTTCGTGGGAGGAGGCTGACCCGGCCATGGCCGAAGACACGTTCGAACTAGCAGGCCGCACTTATCGCTCGCGCCTGATCGTCGGCACCGGCAAGTACGCCGATTTCGAGCAGACGCGCAAGGCCGTCGAGGAAGCGGGCGCCGAAATCGTCACGGTCGCCGTGCGCCGGGTGAACATCACGGACCCATCGCGCGAAAACCTGCTCGACTACATCGACCCGAAAAAGATCACGATCCTGCCGAATACCGCCGGTTGCTACACGGCCGAAGAAGCGATCCGAACCGCCCGCCTCGCGCGCGAAGCGGGAATCGGCAAGCTCGTCAAGCTCGAAGTGATCGGCGACGACAAGACGCTGATGCCCGACGTCCCCGCCACGATCGAAGCAGCTAAAGTCTTGGTCGAAGAAGGATTCGACGTGCTTCCATACGTCAGCGACGATCCCGTCGCCTGCCGGCGCCTGGAAGACCTCGGCTGCGCCGCCGTCATGCCGCTGGCGGCACCGATTGGCTCCGGACTGGGCATTCGTAATCCGGCCAATTTGAGAATCATCCTCGAGCAGTGCTCGGTACCCGTCATCGTCGACGCCGGGGTCGGCACGGCCTCGGACGCGGCGGTGGCCATGGAAATGGGCGTGACGGCGGTACTGATGAACACGGCGATCGCCGGAGCCAAGGACCCGATTCGAATGGCGCGCGCGATGCGTTTAGCGGTCGAGGCCGGCCGCGAAGCGTTTCTAGCCGGCCGGATCCCACGCAAGCTCTACGCAACTGCTTCCTCCCCACTCTCCGACTTGATCGGCGACTGAGGTCGCAAGCACATGAACGGGCCAGGTGACTGCAGTTCGCGGCGCCCGATGGGCGGCCGCCTTCTGCCCGATCCACCGCTGTGCCTGATCACCGACGAGTCGGTCTCCGGAGATCGGCTCGCCGGCCTCGTGGAGGGCGCATGCCGGGCCGGATGCCGGTGGGTTCAGTTACGCCTGCGCGCCGCGACCGGTGCCCACCTGTCGTGGCTGGCGCGCCGGCTCAGGCTCATCACGCGAGCCTGCTCGGCAACTCTCATCGTCCACGACCGCGCCGACGTCGCGCTGGCCTGTGACGCCGACGGCCTACACCTTCCCGCCGCCGGCATGACCCCGGCTGCGGCTCGGCGATTGATCGGCTCCAACCGATTGCTGGGCCGCTCGGTACACGGAATCGAGGAAATCCGCCGGCTCAAAGACGAACCGATCGACTACTTTCAGTTCGGGCCGGTCTACGACACCCCATCCAAGCGAAGGTACGGTGCGCCCCAGGGAATCTCGCGCCTTGCGGACGCGGTTGCCGCCGCCGGCGGGATCCCGGTCGTGGCCGTCGGAGGGATCGACTCGAGTCGCGTCGGCGAGACGCTGGCCGCCGGTGCAGCCGGCGTCGCCGTCATCCGTGCCCTCGGCGGCGACCGAGCCGGCGTCGAAGAACGTACCGGGCGCATGATCACGGCGATTCGAGCGGCACAGGGCGCTCGCTGAGTCGGGCCGGACCGGTTCAGGGCGCGCTCAGTCGGATCGCCGAGGCTTCGGTGGAGAGGTCGAAGAAAATCGGCGCCGGACCTGCCCACACATCCGGCGCCGGGGGTTCATCCGAGGCGCACCGCGCCTCAGTGGACAGTGTGTTCGGGTCCGTCGAGGACCCCGAGAATGGTCAGGCTGTCCATCCCCTCACTGAGGTGGTAGAGGATGTACCAGCCGTCGACGGCCAGGTAGTAACAACCGCGTGCGTCTTCGAGCATGACCGCGCCCTCCGGACACGGATCGTCGGCGAGGGCGAGGATCGCCTGACTGACGTGCTCGACGGCGTCCTGCGGAACCATCTCGATCTCGCGATAGGCGCTGTAGGTCATCGCCAAGTCCAGGTGCTGTGGCCTCTGTTGCATCCCCAATGCTCCTTGACGTGCGCTCCGATGCGCGGGCACGGCCCGCACTTCTGGAAGGGAGCAACCCTCGTGCCACGGGGAAAGTGCCGCTTCGTGCGCGAAAGATCGGGTCCTTGCAGCAATGCCGCATTGCGCGGAAGCGTCACGATCTGGACGCTTGCGGACAAGTGCGTGCAACGCCGAACGCTCTTCGATTCGCGCCTCGGCCGTTCCTGGTGTAGCTACTGGCTCGGATGACCCAACCGAACGTATTTCAGGAAGGCCTGCCGCTGCGGGAGACCGGGCGTTTTCGTTCCGAGATCGACGCCGCGTCGCTCGATTTCGATCCCGAGCTTCTCGAGCTCCTGCTGGCGGAGGGCCCGCTCTGCTTTCTCGACTTCGAGGCCACCGGCCTCGATCCGACGAGCGACGTGCTGATCGAGGTCGGTGCGGCGCTCGTGCGTCCCGGCACGCGAGCCGTCGAGATCTTCAATTCCTTCATCCGAACCGACCGCATCCTGTCGCCGTTCATTCGCCGCTTGACCGGTATCCGCCAGGAGGACGTCGACTGCGCCCCGCCGCAGGCCGAGGTCGCGACGGAGCTCGATCGGTTCATCGGCGAAGTGCCGGTGGTCGCCCACAACGCGACGTTCGAGCGCACGTGGCTCACGCGGGCCATTCACGCGCGTTTCGAAGACCATCCGTTCCTGGACACGGTCGAGCTGCTCGCGCTGGTCTACCCCGACGCTCGCAACATGAAGCTCGACACGTTCTGCCGTGAAAAGCTCGGCCGGGGGGAACGGCACCGAGCTCTCGACGACGCGCTCGACACGCTGCGCATGGCGGTCAACGTGTTCGCGGAAGCACGCGAGGGCAGCCCGGCCGCGGCCAACGCGCGCCGCGCGCTCGAACGCTTTCATCCGTCGTCGCCGTGGCTCGGGCGGTTGCGCAGAGCGCCGAGCAGTCGTGTCGACCGGCGCCCGGTCGAGCCGGCACGGCACCCGGCGGGAGAGCCACCCCCGCCCGTGCCGTTCGATCTCGAGGCGATCGCCGAGCGCCTCGAACAAGTCGAGATCGCCGAGCGGGTGATTCCCGGTTACCGCTACCGCCCAGAGCAGCGCCGTCTTCTCGAGCACGTGTTCGACTGCTTCACCGGCGCGGATGGCAAGACCGTACGCATCTGTGAAGCCGGCACCGGAATCGGAAAGACGCTCGCCTATCTCGCCGTGGCGGTTCCGTTCGCCCGCGAGACCGGCGCCCAGGTCATCGTTTCGACCTCGAGCAAGCTCCTGCAGCGGCAGCTGATCGAAAAGGACATTCCGGCGGCCGCATGGCTGACCGGACACGGCGACCTGCGCTACACCCTGATGAAAGGTCGCGCGAATTACCTGTGCCGGGCTCGACTCGATCGCTTCCTCGATCAGTCGGCAGCACAGCTGCCGCCCCCCGACTCCTTTCCCCTCGCATTGATCGCAGCGTTCGCCCGCAGCGCCGGACATGGTGAAGTCGACCGGATTCCCGGAGTTCTCTACCAGCTCTACCCCGAGCTCGAGCGTTGCCGCCGCGAGGCCACCAGCGGCGATGCGACCGAGTGCAGCCGCGACACCTGCGAGCGAACGGCCGGGACCTGCGTGTTCCGACAGGCGCGGCGGCGGCTGGAAAGCGCCGAGATCATCGTCGTGAACCACGACCTGCTGTTACGCTGGCCGCCGGATTATCCGCCGCTCACACACCTCGTCATCGACGAGGTGCACGAGCTCGCCGAACGCGCCGACGCCGCTTATGCTCGCACGGCGGACGGAATCGAAATCCGCCACCGGCTCGAGGCGATTGCCGACGAATCGAGCGGGGATCTACTGCGTGATCCTCGGATCGCGGCGCTGGCTCGGCGCGGGCTCGAGCTCGTGCCCCAGGTCGGTGCCGAGGCCCGGGCGATCGTGGGCAGCGACCCGGGCACCTACCGCGACGAGCTCGCCATCCCCATGGACGGGCCGGGGCCCGCCTGGGGCGGCTTGCTCGAGTGTTGCGGCGAGCTCGCCGAGACGCTCGCCGAGCTCGGCCGCCGCCTGGCGGATGCAGCCGACAGCGACGAGGATCCGGCCACGGGCGCATCCGAGGTTCTCACGGACGCCGCCTCCATTATCCGCAGCAGCCTGCCGGTGCCCGACGAGGATTACGTGGTTCGGTTCCGGGGACTCGCCCGCCGCAGCGACGACCAATGGCGCCTCGTGGCAACTCCGGTATCACCCGCCGCCGACTTTCAGTTCGAGATTCTCGATCGCGTACAGACGCTCTTCGGAACCTCGGCGACGGTTTCGGTCGCCGACGACGCGCGCGGTGCGTTGGGCTCCCTAGAAATCGACGAGCGGGCCGGGGACCGCTATCAGCTCGAGCCCCCGGTGGAAAGCCCGTTCGACTACGCCAACAACCTGGAAGTCGTCTTCATCGACGAGCCGACCCGCCGCGAGCGTCTCGTCGACAACACCGTCGAAGTCCTGGCAACCCTCGCCGAGCACCTCGGCGGCAGCACCATGGGGCTGTTCACCAGCCGCGACCGACTGTCGACCGCGGCCGACCTGCTCGATCGCAGGCTTTCCCCGCACGGAATCATGGTCATCGCCCCGTCCTCGGGAAACGCCGATCCGCACGACCTCGTTCGCACGTTCTGCGAGCAGGAAAACGCCGTTTTGCTCGGCGCGCGCGCTTTTTGGCAGGGCATCGACGTCCCGGGAGACGCCTGCCGGGCCGTCGTCATCGAAAAGCTGCCGTTCGACGTGCCCGGCGATCCTCTGATCCAGCGCCGGACCGAATTGATCGAGCGAGCCGGCGGCAGCGGGTTTTACGACTACAGCATGCCGCGAATGCTGCTTCGCCTGAAGCAGATGGTGGGACGGCTGATTCGTACCCCAACCGACCGCGGAATGGTCGTCATCGTCGAAGCGCGCTGTGACCGGGCGTACTTTGGGCGCCTGCAGGAAGCCCTCCCTCCGAAAGCCGCAACACGAAAGGCCCGGCTGGCCGACTTGCAGGAGGTCGTTCAAGCTTTTTTCGGCACGCCGGGATAAGACCTTCTAAAGGTAGTGTTTAATGCCGCCCTTACGACTTTCGTCGGTATTATAGACGGATATTTAGACGGGCTTTTCCGACCGCCGTGATCTTGCCTTGGTGTATTTGGCGTGTTACACGGCGCGAATGGCAAAAAAGAAACGGCGTAAGAAAAAAACCACTGGCAAAGGACGAGTTGGAGCGTCGCTCCTCGGCTCTCTCGACCGGGCGATCGAGGATGCATCGCGCAGAGCGTTCAAGGAGGCGCTCGCCGTCATTCCAGGAACGACTCGGGTCGGCCGCTTTCTCGACCAGCTTGCGAACTCGCCCTACATGGAACACTTGCGGGCGCTCAGTCTCGATGAGCTGGCCGAAGCGGTTCGCGCGGCCGCCGGCGGGGCAAGGCGTGCAGCACCTGCGGCCAAGCCCGGGCGTGCAGCGGCGCCGTCCAAACGCAGGCGGGGCAAGTCGTACAACACCCGCACGGCCAAGGGACGCGCGCAGATCGACCGTGCGGTCGCCGCGTTTCTGGAGAAAGCCGAGCGCGCGTCGGCCGAGGAAGTACGCGCCGCCGTCGGTGGTACCGCCGCCCAGGTCCGCGAGTCGCTCACGCGCCTGATCAAAGAGAAGAAGGTGACCAAGAGCGGCCAGCGGCGCGGCACGCGGTACCACTGGGCCGGCTGAGAGAAGACCGCCTGTCCCGTCACCGGCCGGCGGCCTGAGGTTGGTGAGCGGGTCGAAGCAGATCGCATACCGTCTTGACCGGTTGAAACGTCTCGACCGGTACCTCCACGAAGACGGTATTCCAATCCGCCATCGCCCCGTTCCACAAACCAGGACGCTCGAGAGATCGAAGCGGACGGCCGTCGTGCGACTTGTCGACGACGAGATAGGCGCTCTCGTCGACGAACCGCTTGAGGTCGTAGGGCCGCCCGTGACGGTCACGGAACGCGCATGCAAGGTCCACCGGGTTGAAGTGGGTCGCGGACTCTAGAATCTCGCGCTGGCCCTCGTCACCCAGGTCGATCTGACTGGTCTCGACGATTTGTTTGCTCGCGCGTCCGTCCGCGCCGGCGATCCAGAACGGGCCCCCACCGGGCTCGCCCGTGTTCTCGACCATTCCGCAAACGCGGAGCGGACGGTCGAGAAGCGCGCGGAGCTGCGCGTGGCCGGCGCCGGCGCCCGCGCTAGTACCGAGATGCCGCGTGAGGAACTCCGCCGCACGCCCGGTCGCACCCGGTACGCCGCGCTCGAGTTCGTCGAGCACCTCATCACGACGCCGGTGAAGCTCGAGGAGCAGTCCGCCGAGAACCTTCTTCCACCACACCGTCGGCTCTCGAAGGTGGTCGGGGACGACGTTGTCGATGTTCTTTACGAACACGACGTCGGCGTCCTGCTCCGCGAGATTCTCGATCAACGCCCCGTGCCCGGACGGGCGCAGCAATAGGCGGCCGTCACTCGTCCGAAACGGTTGCCCCTCGGGAGTCACTGCAATCGTATCGGTCGACGCCCGCTGGTAGGAAAACCCGACCTCGTAGCGCACCCCGTAACGCTCCTCGTAGCGCTCCCGAACCGCCGAGAGACGCTGCTCGAAAGCGGAGCGATGATTCTCGGAGACGGTAAAGTGCAGCGCGGCACGCTCGCCCGGAGCCACGTCCACCGCCTCGACCAAATGTTCCTCGAACGCCGTTCGAGTCTCGTTCGGATAGCGGTGAAACAAGAGCAGAGCCTTGGGCAGCCCGGCGTATCCGAGTCCGACGTCGTCCAACAGGTAGTCGAAAACCGGACGCACGTCCTGCGAACGGGCGACCTCGTCGAGCGACAGGCCGTCGCGCGCCATGACCTCGGCCAGCTGCGGGTAAAACGCGAAGTCCGCGAGGCGGGCGAAGAACGCCGCCACTTCGTCTCCGGCCCGGCCGCCGTCGACGTCGCGGCGGGCAAGCGGCCGCACGCGCGCTGCCAGCAGCGCCTTGAACATGCGGCTCGCCGCGCCCGAGGCCGGCACGAACTTCAGTACGCTCTTTTCGCGTGATGCCTCGTCGAAAAACGACGCAAGTCGTCGCTGCTCCGCTTCGTCGAGCCGGATGATCCCGTCACCGACGGTGCACGGTCTCAGCAATCGGGCATACGGCTGCGGGCGCCGGTAGCACTCGAGCTGGCGCTCAGCTTCGTCTTCGTCGATACCGCGCCCGCGCAAGAACTCCAGATCCGACGCCGACAACTCGCCCATGACGGTCCGCTCCCTCCCGGCCGCAACGGCCGGTCCGCCGAAATCCCGAGGTCAAGCGCTCCGGCCGGCAGGCCGAACGCGCATCCCGGAGCGATTCCGGCTACTGCACTTCTGGTAACGGACCGCCACCCGCGGCGCAACCGCGGACCGGCGTGGGCGCTGGGCCGGATCGGCTCGGCCGAATTGCGTTCTTAGCCTAGGAGCTGCTGGAGTTCCCCGCTCTCGTACATTTCGCGAACGATATCGCATCCGCCGATGAACTTTCCATCGACGTAGAGCTGGGGAATCGTCGGCCAGTTGGAGAACTGCTTGATGCCCTCGCGCAAACTCGGGTCGGCGAGAACGTCGTAGGCGACGAACTCCTTGCCCGTGCGACGGAGAATCTCGGCCGTCATTTGGGAGAATCCGCATTGCGGCATCGCCGGAGTGCCTTTCATGTAGAGCACGATGCGGTCTTTCTCGATTTGTTCCTTGATCTTCTCGAAGATGTCTTGCGGCATGGCTTACTCCTGACTACACAAAGTCGGCCGGCGGGCGGGTGCGGACCACCAACGCACGGACCCCGCGGTCTACCAGGGCTCCAAGGGCCCGATACACCGCCCGGTGGCATTGGGCGGGGGCGTTTCCCGAAAATTCCGGTGCCTCGACGAGCACGTCGAAACGACCGCCTCCGAGATCGGTGATTTCCACCCGCGCATCCGCGATGGCGGATACGATCGCACGATCGATCTCCGAAGGTTCCGGAGCGAGGGCATCCACTGCAAGCCTCCCTCTGGCAGCACAGCGCCGCCGGCAACCCGATCAGCGTCTGCGATTCCCGAACAAAACTCAAACCACGCCTCTACCCCCCGCGTCGCCCAGCGTGGATTCGCCGGCAGGACCCGCGCGGCACCCCACCTCGACGTATCTGAACGAGTTCAGTTACATTGCAGTGAACCTCAATCTCACAATGTTTCACGGTGAAAACCGCGATTGCTGGCACCCTGCACCCGACATCGGACCGGTTTGCGAGCTCGGTCGCATGCCTCGATAATCGCTACGTCGTGGCCCGGCGCCTGTTATCGGTTTTCCTCGCCGCAGCAGCGCTGTCGGCGTGCGTCCGCGACGAGCCGGCCCGGCGGCCGAACGTCCTGCTGTTTTCGATCGACAGTTTGCGCGCCGATCACGTAGGGGCATACGGCTATCCACGCCCGACCACTCCCGTCATCGACCGCCTAGCAACCGAAGGGGTCCTGTTCGAGCGCGCGATCAGTTCGACGTCTTGGACGCTCCCGGCTCACGTTTCGTTGCTGACGGGGCTTCCCGACAGCGCACACGGCGTGACCAGCACGAGGTCGAAACTACCGGCTACCGCCTTCACTCTTGCAGAGGCGTTCGACGCACAAGACTACGAAACGGTCGGCTTTTTCAGCGGTCCGTTTCTCGACCCGGCGTTCGGCTTCGGCCAGGGGTTCGATCGCTACGTCGACTGCACCTCGTACGGCGGGCTGCGCGAGGCAGGCCGCAAGCACGCGCACCCAGCGTCGCACCTAGACCGTACCAACCCGACGGTCCTGTGGAACGTCTTGCACGAACTCGAACGCGTGGGGCATCGGCCGTTCTTCTTCTTCGTCCATATGTGGGACGTTCACTACGATCTCATCCCGCCTCCACCGTTCGACAGCATGTTCGACCCCGACTACCGCGGAACCTTTGACGGCCGCAACTTTCGTCACAACCGCGAGTTCCGTCCCGGGATGAACCCGCGCGATTTTCAACACGTCTTGGCGCTGTACGACGGGGAGGTCCGCTACACCGACGAAACGATCGGTCGGATTCTCGAGTTCGCCCGCGGGCGCGGCCTTCTCGACGACACGCTGGTAATCATCACCGCCGACCATGGGGACGAGTTTCTCGATCACGATGGCAAGGGGCACCGCAACACGCTCTACCAGGAGCTGATCCGGATTCCGCTGATTCTGTGGTGGCCGCGCCGGATCGCTCCCGCGCGCATTTCCAATGTCGTTCGCCTTTACGATGTGGCGCCGACGATCCTAGAGCTCGCCGGACTGCCGATCCCTCCGACCATGAAGGGCGTGTCTCTCGCCAGCGCCGTCACCGGCGGGCACCCCGTGCCCGAACTCGTGGCCGAAAGCGAGCTGACCGTGGGCAACAAGATCCGCCTGCGTTCACTGATCGCCGGCGACACAAAAGTCATCGCTGACGAAATTCGGGGAACCGAAGTGTTCTTCGACCTCGCCACCGATCCTCTCGAAAAGCGCCCGGCAAGGGCCGGCGACGAACCCCGGGCGCGGGCGCTCGCCGCCCACCTCGCGCGATTCCGTTCGCAGCCCGCCGCCGCGCACCGCGCCAAGCTGCCCGATTCGCTGGAATCGCGGCTGCGGGCGCTCGGGTACGTGGACTGAGACGGCCAAGTACGGTCCCGCCGAAGCCAGACGCCGATCTTCTCGCGTGTGAGCGCCGGAACGTGAACCGGCCGGTAGTTTCTGAGCAGCCAGTCGGTCATGGATCGCGTGCGCTTGCGCGACCAGAGAATCACGTCGGGCATCACCACCCGTTCGGGCACGAACACCTCGGTTGCAAAACGACCCTTCAGGTAAGTTCCCAAGCCGCGCAGAAAGAACCCGTATGGCAGGAAGTTGTTGACGTGGTTGAACGCCAGTAGGTGCGTGCAGCCACTCGCGTACACCGACAGACCATGATCGAGAACGCTCGCAACGACCTGCGCCGATCGCCTCTGGCTCTTCAATCCGGCCGGCGGCGCTTTCGGACCGGGTCCGCCGGCGACCGCGACCGCCAGCGCGGCTGGAATCAAGCTGCTCGCCGCACGCGCGCTCAGCGGTCCGACGGCCCGGCCCGCCCAGCGTGCTGCGGACGCCAGCCACCATCCGGCCGCTACTGCGATGAACGGCAATACAGGAAGCGAGTCCGGCGGCCCCTGGTAGTCGTATAGCGCAAAGCCATAGACCGCCACGGCGGCCGCCGCGAACCCAACCCGACCTCGAACCGCTCGCAACCGTGCAAACGTCCGACGCGGCTGGGCACACGCCGACAGCACTGCGGTCGCTAGCCCGGCCAATGCAGCCCAGCCGGTCAACGATCGGATCGACGGCTCGGCCCCGATGCGGAAGATCCAGCGGCTTCGTTTGAGCAGCGCCCCCAATCCCGGAACGAGGTGATGATGCGACATGTACGTCGCTGGAAACAAAAGCGCCTGTTCGATTTGATCCCCGAGTGCACCCTTCCAGGCGAAGTACGCCTGGTATGGAACGAGTGCAGTCACGAAGCCCAAACCAATCCAGAAAGCGGCGCGCCAAGGCCGCCCGGTGCGTACCGCCGTTTCGATCGTGGCAAGCCCGACCAGTACGCCCGGTTGCCAGCACAGGAAGGCCGCGCCCCAAAGAAAGCCGGCCAGGAAACACCGCCGCCCGCACGCTGCGATCAGCAACCCAACGAAGACGGCCACCAGGAAAACCTTGGGCCTCGCACCGGTCACCGCCAAGCGCACCAGGAGATCGTTGCCCAGGTAGAGCAGCGCCGCCGCCGTCGCAGCGCTGCGCGCTCCGGTGAGCCGCACACCAAGCACCCAGAGACCAGCAGCCGAGCCCGCCAGCACGAGGATGCTCGCGATCCTTGCCCCGATGAGATCATCGACGGCGAACAGCCGCGCGACTTCGATGGCCCAACCGGTCGCCATCATCGACAGCGCATTCTTTGGATCGAAGTGCGATACGTGGGGAGCAACGCCGGCGGCGAAACGCTCGGCGACGAAAAAGTAGTGCTGGTTGTCCCCAAGCAGCGGCAGCGCAGAAATTCCGAGGCGCAATCCTTGCCACAGGGCCAAGAAGAACACTCCCGCCGGGAGCGCTAGATCGATCGCGCCACGCCGTTTGGATGAGGAGCAAGACACTTGGACGTTCCGGGTGGCTTGTGTCTGTAGCGAGAGCTTCGCACGATGACAACGCGCCCGCTCGGCGACCCGGACCGACTCACCGGACCGCGGAAGGGGAACTGTCCGGCAACGGGCGAGCCCGCTTTGCGGGCTGGGGGATTCGTTCATTGCATCGAAGGCACGGACAGATCGCTTTCGAGCAGCAACGCTTGCGCGCTGCTCCGCCGCCCTGCCCGCTTTCCCCTTGGCGGCGGCCGCTGCTTGCCACCGGCCTTCTGCTCGCGCTCGCCGCGGCCGGCTCTTGCCGGACTCGGCCGGAACTACCGCCGCCGCTTCTCATGATCGGCATCGACGGTCTCGAACGGTCCGTCGTCGACGAACTGTCGCGGGAGGGCAAGCTCGAGGCTTTGCCCCGTATTGCCGCCAAGGGAGTCTCCGGACTGCTCGAGGTTCCCAAGCCGACGCTGTCGCCGATCATCTGGACGACGATCGCGACCGGTGTCGAGGCGGAGCGCCACGGAATCGAGGGTTTCACTTACCGCGACGAGCGGGGGCGTGTACGCCTGTACGGCAGCCGCGATCGCCGGGTGAAAGCCCTGTGGAACATCCTCGGGGAGGCAGGAATCCGGACGTGGACGATCGGCTGGTGGGCGACGTTTCCAGCGGAGAGAGTACGTGGTGTGATGGTGGCCCAGGTCAATACCCGGCTCGCCCGGCGCCGCAGGCAGGGCGCGATCCGCAAGGGAGGGCCGGCGGCGGCCGCAGGGGCCGTCTATCCTCCCGAGCTCGCGCCCGCCGTCGCAAAGGCGGTCCGCACAGCCGAACAGGACACTGCCCGGTTGATCGAACGACTGATCCCGCAGCCACGCGAAGAATGGAGGGAGACCGAGCGCACGCTGGTCGAGCAGAGCCGCTGGGCGATCCGTGCCGACCTCTCCTACTTTCGGATTGCGCTCGAACTACTGTCGCGCCGCCCACCGCCGGCCTTGCTCGCAGTATACTTCGGCGGTGCGGACGTGATCGGCCACCGATTCTGGCGCTACGCCTACCCCGATCAGTACGAAGACCGCCCGTCGCATCGCGAGCTGGCTGCTTTCGGCGATGTTCTGCCGGGCTATTACGTCGAACTCGACAGGATGATCGGTCGCCTGATCGAGGCGTTTCCCAAGCCTGCAAACATCGTAATCCTGAGCGACCACGGAATGCGGCCCACGCGGCGCCACCGCCGGTTCGACCGGCCCATGCTCTCGGGAGCGCACCTGAGCGCGCCACCCGCATACTTTGCCGCTTCCGGCCCCTCGATCGCCCGGGGCTCACCGAGTCGGTCGCCCAGACCGGAGGTTCTCGGCAGCGTCGTCGACGTCACTCCGACGATTCTCGCTCTTCTCGACCGGCCGCCGGCCGCCGACATGGCCGGTCGCGTCCTACGCGGGGTTCTGGCGCCCGGCCTCTCGGTTCACGATCCGGTCCCGTCGTACACTCCGGCCGGATGGACTCCCCCCGCGCCAGAGATCGTGCGTTCGGCCGAGGCCACGTCCGAACGCCTCGATCAGCTCCGCAGCCTCGGCTACATCCAGTGAACGTCGTGTTGCGGTCGCCGGACTCGCCCGGCGACCGCCTTTCTCACCACGAGGCCCACGGTCAAAACGGCGCGAGCGACGTCGATCGCTGCGGGCTCACAGCCGGCGTTTCGCCGGCAATCCGTCCCAAGCATACAGCTGTCATTTGAGCTCGAGCGTT
>CAZQYE010000024.1:0-15796 GCA_964597375.1 uncultured Myxococcales bacterium | reverse complement strand
GAAGAGACCTTGGCCTGCACGCGAAACTCCCCGACGTCGTTGAACACTCGGATCTCGTCTCCGTCGGCGATACCGCGGCGGAGGGCGTCGGTGCGCGCGACGAACGCCGCCGCTTCACCGCGTTGCAGGTGGAGCAGGGGGGCGACGTTGCGCCATCCGGCGTGAATGCTCCAGCGCGTGTGGCCACTCGTCAGGATCAGCGGAAAGCTCCCGCCGGATGCGGGGGGTTCCTTATGGGTCGGCAGCTCTTCGCCGAGCTCGAGGTAGAGTGGGTGGTCGATATAGAACTGAATACGCCGCGTAAGCGTGGGCCATGGAGACGGCTTGGTTCTGCGCCACTCGCGGTTGACCACGGGCTCGCCCGGCCGCACGTCCGTGGCATTGCCGAGGTTGATCGGATGGCCGCCGATTCCGTTTACTCTCGCGAATCCTTTGGGACGCAGCTCTTCAAACGTGGCCGGGACGAACGATGTCTTGTCTACGATTTCCTGGGCTACTCGGCTTTGCGCGTCAGGCCCGTACTTACCACCGACGGTGAAGCGGTCATAGAAATCGTCGAGCCGGCGCGTCTTGCCGGAGCGATCCTTGTACGCAACGATCCCGCGCGCACGTGCCCTGCGTTCGATCGCCGACGCGAGCAGAGCGTGAATCGTCCACTCGGGTTTTGCTTCCGCCAGAGGTGGGATGGCCTGCTGCGTAATGTGTAAGAACGGCGACAGCAACGTGAACCAATTCGGTACGTCGTCTTTTTCGTATGAGGTCGCTCCCGGAAGCAGGATGTCGGAGTACAGGCAGCTCGTCGTCATGCGTACTTCGGTGGTGACGATCAAATCGACGCCGGGGAACGTACGCTCGAGGAGCAGATCCGACGAACGCAGGCGCCGGACGAGGTTGCTGCCGGCGAGAAACAAAACCCGCGGTGGTGTCTCCGGCGGCTGGCGCTGCCAGCCCTTGGCAAACGATTCCTCGACGTAATCAGCGACCGGGCGCGGCAGTTTCCGGCCCCAGTCCGCATCCGTCCGGTCCTGCATGCGGGCGTGCCTCCGCCAGTACAGAACCGAGGACACGACGTTGGCCGTCTCCATGTAGTCGCGCAGCAGGTCGTATAGCACGCGCTCGGTGGTCTCGCCGGCGAGCCTGCGCCGAATGATTTTCGGCGCGAGTCGTAGCTTGCCGAGAATCCCGTCGATCTGGCTGGAGCCGAAGCGATCGAGCCCGTCCACTCGGAGGAATGGGCACGTATCGTAGCCGGCTCCCGCGCGGCCGAGGTGCCCGCCGAGCACGAACACGAGAATTTGCGCCCGCATGATCAGGTCGCCGTGGTAAAACTTAGGGATGCAAGAGCCCGCGATTCCGCCGAGTCGTGAGGAGTTCGACACGATCTCGGCGAGCCGCTTGACGGCTCCGAGCGGTGCTCCGCATACGGCCGCGACCTGCTCGAGCCGGTAGTCTCGATCGAGCCGCTCGCGCAGCACGTCGAGAACGGGACGGACCGTTACCTCTCCATCGAGCGTACGGACCCGAATCGCCCCGGACAGCGCGGGACGCACTTTTCCCCAGTCGAGCCGGTCTCTAGGCGCCTCGGCAATTTTTCCCGTCGCTTCGTCGAGAGCGTAGAAGACGTCGTCTCCTCCGTCCTTTTTCAGGTCCGAACCGCGCAAGAAGCGACCGTCTTCGCGCACGAGCAGCGGCAGGTCCGTTTGCGCGCGGACGAAGTCCGCATCGAAACGTCCGGTGGCCAGCATGTGCCGGGCGATGCCCAGTGCCAGCGCGGCATCGGTTCCAGGCCGCACGGGAACGAAAAGATCCGCGTGGATCGCCGATGCCGAGTAGTCGGGGGCAATCGTGACGATGGTCGCCCCGTGGTACCGCGCTTCATTGATGAAGTGCGCATTGGGAATCTGCGTGTAGACGGGATTGGCGCCCCAGATCAGGATGACGTCGGAGCGGAACAAATCGTCCGACGAGCGCGAAGAGATGGGCGTACCGAAGGTGATCGAAGCGCCGCCCTGACCGTCGTCGAGTTCGGTGTTCGTGTCGAGTTCGATTCCGTCGAGCAAGTCGACGATACGGCGAATGCCGAGTCGCCACGTGGAGGAGGCGAGGCTGCCGCCGATGTCGAGAACGATGCTTTCGGGACCCGGATCCGATACGGCGTCGATCAAGCGGTCGGCAATCTCGTCGAGCGCTTGGTCCCAGGAAATTCGCTTCCACTTGCGGCTCCCGCGGGGCCCCACGCGGCGCAGCGGGTAGCGCAGGCGAGCCGGGGAATGAACGACCGACGAGTAACAGGCGCCTTTTTGGCAACCGCGCGGGTTGAAATCCGGAACGTCGTTTCCGGGCGGGTACTCGCCGGCCTGTTCCTCGCGCACGACGATTCCGTCCTTGACGAAGACGTCCCACGCACAGTTGCGCTGATACCAGCAGTTGACCACGTGGGTACAACGGACGCGGCGGTCCCAGGTGAACCGCTGGCGATACAGCTCCTGCCAGCCTCGATAAACGCGCGTTCCGGCTTCAGCGTCCGCGGCCTGGGCCGGGGTCGCGACGGTGCGAAGCGAGGTAAGGCATAGAGCCAAACTGGCACCGGTCAACTTGAGGAATCCCCGGCGACTGATTTGAACGTGGTTCAATTGCCTTTCCTCCCCGTTCGCTCCTGCTGTCGGCGCCTGGCGCGCGCTCCTGCCGTTACCCCGGGCGATGGGCGCGGCCACCTCCGGCGGTCCGCGCAACCTCTTGATCCTAGGGTGGTTTTCCGCCTGCTCTGAGTCAAGCGCGGCGATCCGAGGCGCGTTGCGGGAAGTATTTTTGCTGGTGATGACGCACAACAGAGAAACTTTTTTAGACAGTTTGCTTGACTCACTAACGACTGGGGAATACACGGGACTCCATAGGGGAGGCCTGCAACTGGGGTGTCAGTATGCAGAGCCGAAATGCCGTTTCCGGGTTCGTGCCGACCGCGCCCGGGGAAGAACAACCGCAGCCTCTCGAGCTCGCGATCGTTCACGAGCTCGGAGAGCTGTTGACTGCGATCTTCAAGAACTTCGTCTCGGACGTCGTGACGGGGACCCGCTACGGTGCGACCCCGTCGCAACTTCGCTTCCTGGAAATGCTTGCGATCAGCCCGGGGGTTTCGGTCGTCGAAGCCGCCCGGCGGCTGGCGATCACCACGCCGTCGGCGTGCACGGCGCTTGGGCGCCTGTGCGACATGGGTTGGATCGAGAAGCGGCCCGACCCCTCGGACCGGCGCAGCTACCACCTGCACCTCACCGAGGAAGGCTGGCACGTCGTGCGCGAAGTTCAGCAGACTCAGATCGCACGCTTGCGAAAGCTGCTCCAGCGTTTTTCAGCCGAAGAAATCGAAACGTTTCGCGACGTGGTTCGCCGGATCAACGCGGGAATCGCTGAGCTGTACGGGTAAGGGAACCGGGGGAAACGATGACGAGCTGGAACCTATCGCGAAGAGATTTCCTCAAGACCTCGGCCGTGACGGTGGCCGGTTTGACGCTGGCGCGCCTGGCGCCCCTGAGCGCTGAGGCGGCACCGGCGATCGCGCCTTCCAAGCCCTACGAGAGCTGGCAGCAGCTCATGGCCGAAAAGTGGTCTTGGGACAAGACGGCCAAGATCACTCACTGCGTCGACTGCTACCCGGGAAACTGTTCCTGGACGGCTTACGTCAAGGACGGGATGGTGATCCGCGAGGAACAAACGGGGCACTATCCGCAGATCAATCCCGAGATGCCGGACATGAACCCGCGCGGCTGCCAGAAAGGGGCGAGCTTCGGCAACGTCATGTACGCCAAGGAGCGAATCCGTTACCCGATCATGAGAGTCGGCGAACGCGGGTCCGGCAAGTGGCGGCGGGTGACTTGGGACGAAGCGCTCACCGCCGTGGCCGATGCCATCATCGACGCACAGCAGAACGTGGGTCCTGAGTCCTGCATCATGGAGATGGGCCCGGGAAACATCGGTATTTTCCAGGCCGAGGCCGCCAGCCGCTTTGCGATGTCGCAGGGCATGACGACCCTGGACGTCGACGGTTTGATCAACGACTTCAATGTCGGCCAGTACATCACCTTCGGCAAGTTCCAGCAGGCCAGTTCGGTGGACGACTGGTTCAACGCCGAAGTGATCTTGATCTGGCACAAGAACCCAATCTACACCCGCATTCCTTCCTATCACTTCATTTCGGAGGCTCGCTATCGCGGGGCGCACGTCGTGACGATCGCGCCCGATGCCAGCCCCTCGACGATGCACGCCGACCTCTACGTTCCCGTGGACTTCGGCGCCGATTCGGCGCTGGCCCTCGGCATGGCGCACGTGATGATGACCGAAGGGCTGGTCAACGAGGAGTTCGTCAAGGAGCAGACCGACCTTCCGCTTCTCGTGCGGACGGACACGGGCAAGTACCTGCGCGGGCCCGACGTCGAGGGAGAGAAGACGCGCGAGGATCAGCTCTACTTCCTCGACGCGAAGTCGGGCAAACCAGTGCGCGCACCGCTTGAGACGCTTCGCCTGCAAGGCATCGATCCCCAGCTCGACGCGCGTGCTCAAGTCAAGCTTGCCAACGGGAAGACCGTCGAGGTTCGTACCGTCTACTCGCTGCTTCGGGAGATGGTCGAGCGTGACTACACGCCCGAGAAGGCATCGAAGCTCTGCGGCACCGCGCCCGGTGTGATCCGGCGATTGGCCAGGCTCATCGCGAAGAAACGGACGATGATCATCCTCGGGTGGAACTCGGCCAAGTACTACCACGGGGATCTGATCGAGCGCGCTCAATCTTTGGTTCTCGCGTTGAGCGGAAACTGGGGTCGGTCGGGAACGGGGAGTGCCGGCTGGAACGAATCCGGTCACGCTTCGCACATTTCGATCGCGCGCGAGAAAGACGGCGACGAAGAGTTCGAGCGCGTTACCAAGAACCACTGGAACTTCATCAAGCTCTTGCGCCAGCGCGACCCGACGCTGACCGACGAGCAAGCGGCGATCGAATCCGAGCGGATCATCGGGCGACTCACGAGCATGGTTCCTCCGGCCTTCTACTGGTACCACCACGCCGGCTACCGCGAGGTCTGGAACAAGAAGGAGTGGGGCGACCCGACGATGAAACGCTCCTTCGACGAGTATGTCGAGGAGGCGAAGAAGAAAGGTTGGTGGGAGGGGCTAATGCGCCCCGGTCCCGACAAGTCCCCGCAGGTGCTCATCGGGATCGCGGGCAGCACACTCCGGCGAACCCGTGGCGGGCTCAATCGGCTGCTCAAGCACTTGTGGCCGAAGCTCAAGATGATCGTGTGCGTGGATCCGCGCATGAGCACGACATGCCTGTACGCCGACGTAGTGCTCCCGCCCGCGTGGTTCTACGAGCGCGAGGACTTCCGCTTCTTCACGCCGACGGTCAGCTACAACACGTACACGGACCGGGCGGTCGAGCCTCTCGGCGAGTGCATCACCGAATGGGAGATTTTCGGTCGCTTGTCGGAGAAGATCCGCGAGCGCGCGAAACAGCGTAAGGTCGAACACTTCCGCCAGGAGGAGCGGATGACCTCCGAGCTGGTTGCCGTGATGCCGGGCTACATGCGCGCTCTGCACCGGATCATGGGCAAGGCTCTGTTCGAGCGTGCCGTTGCAGTGGTGTTGCCGGGAATGGCGCGGCGTCTGGGAATCAAGCGCTCCTACGACGATGCCCATGACCTCTACAGCCGCAAACAACCGATCAACCGCGAGGGCTACCTCAAGTCGCTCGAGGTCTGGGTCGACGACCAGCGGCGCATCGGCCTGTACGACCAGAACGCCACGCTCGAGGATTACAAGAAAAACGGTTTCCACCGGATGACCGGTCTCGACCCGTACGACCCGGTGTCGCTCAACACCTCCTGTGACATCGAGCCGGACAAGCCGGTCGTGGCGCTGCAGTGGCACGTGCGCGACAAGGTGCCGTACCCCACGTACGCTCGCCGCGCGCAGTTCTACATCGACCACGACTGGTTCCTCGAGGCCGGCGAGCAGCTTCCGGTGTTCAAGCCGACGCCGAAGATGGGCGGCAACCATCCTTACCGGCTCACGAGCGGCCACCTGCGCTGGAGCATTCACTCGATCTGGGTGGTCAACAAGCTCATCCAGCGGACCCATCGTGGCCGCCCCGGTCTGTTCGTCAATCCCAAGGATGCAGAGCGCATCGGGGCGAAAGACGGCGATCTCGTCGAAGTCTTCAACGACTTCGACCGCTTCCAGGTGCACATCATCACGGCGCCGTCCGTACGGCCCGGACAAGTGGTGATCTATCACGCTTGGGAACCCTATCAGTTCCCGAACTGGAAGAGCTACGACGCCGCGATTCCTGGGATGGTGAAGTATCTGCACTTCGCGGGTGGTTACGGCCAGCTCCGGTACTGGCGCTGGAACTGGCAGCCGGTGCAGGCCGACCGCGCCGTGGCGGTCAGCATGAGGAAGGTCGTGTGACGAAAGAAACCACCAGTTTGGCGGAAGACCTGGCGATGTCCCAGGCGCAGGTTGGCGAGGAGCTCGACCTGCCGGTGGATCTGGCCGAGCCGTGGGCGTCGTACCCTTGGCTGCACTTTTTCTACGCGGTCGTCGCGCTCGGGCTGGTTGCCACTGGGCTGCTCATTCAGTTTCCCGACCTGCGCGCGCGGTTCGTCGGGGGCTACGGCCAGACGCTGGCCTGGTGGCACGAGTGGGCGGGTGTGGCGATGCTGGTGCTGCCGGCATTGTGGTTTGCAGTATCGCCGAGCGCTGCATGGGAGACGCTCGTCCTGCGGAGCTGGCGCCGCGACAAACTGGCACTCCACGCAGTCAACCTTTGGTTCACGATCGTCTCCGGGATCGTGTTCGTCGTCACGGGTTTTCTCCTTTGGTTTCAGCGAACGCTGCCGGACCCGGTGATCGACTGGTCATACGTCTTGCACGATGTCTTCAGTTACGCGCTGTACGTCATGATCCCGATCCACGTGGTGATCAGTCTCGGGCGTACGGTGCGGAACTTGCGGGCGCGGCTCGGCCGGCTGCGCCTCGCTGTGACCGGGGGACAGGAAATCGAGAAAGCAACCACGAGTAGGGAGGGTCTGACATGTTGGTAGTCAAAAAGGTCACGGCGGCTCAGCAAGAGCTCCTCGATCCGACGTCCTCCGTCTGGAGCTCGATCAAGCCGCTGGCTCTTGAGCTCAAGCCCACGCCGATCGGCAACCAGCCGACGCCGTACACACGGACGGCGTGGAAGGACAAGAAGGTGATCAATGCCGTGTCGCACGTCGATGCGCAGGTGTGTCACGACGGGCAGAAGCTCTACATCCGCCTCGACTGGCGCGATCCTACGGAGAATCGGGCACCGGATGACAACAACGTCTTCCCCGACGGTGCTGCGGTGCTGTTTCCCATTGGAAAGGACGCCCCCATCAACACGATGGGCGACGAGAAACAGTGGGTGAACGGCTGGCAGTGGCGCGCCGACAGCGAACAGGGTCGGTCGGTCTGGGCCAAAGGCACCGGTACCACGGAACCCACTGCCGAGACGGTCGACGTAAAGGCCGTTCGCAAGGGCGACCACTGGCTCGTCGTTCTCGCGCGGGACCTGGCGGGGGCCGGGGACGGCAAGTCCGTCAAGCTGGCACCCGGGGCCGCCAGCAAGTTGGGCGTTGCGGTTTGGGAAGGCAGCAACAGCGAGCGCGCCGGCTACAAGGGTTTCACTGAGAACTGGATCGAGTTTCAGCTTGCGGAGTGATCCGCCGGAAGGAGTGAGCCATGCCTAGAACGCGAAAGAGCGAAAAGCAGGGGCCTGCCCACCAGGTCGCAATGGTCTTCGACCTCAACAAGTGCCTCGGGTGTCAGACGTGCACCATGGCCTGCAAGCGGCTCTGGACCCGCGATGAGGGGATGGAGTACATGTGGTGGGCCACGGTGAACACCCAGCCGGGGCGCGGGACGCCTCGAGACTTCGAGCACATGGGCGGAGGCTTCAAGCTCGAGGGCAAGGACCGAATTCCCCGACCCGGGCGCCTACCGACGCGTGAAGACTTCGGGGAAGCCTGGAAGTTCAACTACGACGAGGTCTTCTACGGCGGGAAGGGGAACAAAGTTCACCTCAAACCCGAGGGCAAGCCGACCTGGGGCCCGAACTGGGACGAGGACCAAGGCGGCGGCGAGTACCCGAACAGTTACTTCTTCTACCTGCCGCGGATCTGCAACCACTGCACGCATCCGGCTTGCAAGGAAGCGTGCCCGCGCCACGCGATCGAGAAGCGCGAAGAGGACGGGATCGTCCTGATCAATGAGGACCGGTGTCGTGGCTACCGCTTCTGCATGGAGGCCTGTCCGTACAAGAAGATCTACTTCAACCACGCGCGCAAGGTGGCACAGAAGTGCATCTTCTGCTTCGTGCGTGTCGATCAGGACGTCACGCCGGCGTGCGCTCGCATGTGTCCGGGCCGCGTTCGGTTCGCCGGTTATTTGGACGATGAGAACGGCGCGATCTACAAGCTCGTCCACAAGTGGAAAGTCGCAATCCCGCTGCATCCGGAGTTCGGAACCGAGCCGAACATCTACTACGTGCCGCCGCTCGCGCCTCCGCGTCTCGACGAGAACGGAGAGATCGACGAGAGCAAGCCTCGCATTCCCAACGAGTACCTCGAGTACCTGTTCGGCCCGAAGGTGCACGAGGCGCTGGGCATTCTGAAGGCGGAGATGGAGAAGACCCGGGCGGGCGGGAAGTCGGAGTTGATGGACATCCTGATCTCCCGTCGTTGGCTCGACATGTTCGCGTGGAAGAAGGATCCGGCGACGATCGAGTGGGGCCGCGGCGCGTGAGCGGGAGGCTGCCGTGGCCATTACCCGACGCCGGTTCCTGCTCGCAGGAGGGCTGACCGGGCTAGGACTGGCGCTTGCGCGTTTAGCGCCGACCGTGTCGGCCGAAGGCGCCGCCGCCCACACCAGCGCGCCGGCGGTACCGGCCCCCTATGGGGACTGGCGCGACGTCTATCGGCAGAAGTGGACCTGGGACCGGATCGCCAAGAGTTCGCACTTTACGAACTGCTGGTACCAGTCCCACTGTGCCTGGAACGTGTACGTCAAGGACGGGCTCGTCTGGCGCGAGGAGCAGGTCGCCGGATACCCGCAAACCCGGCCTGAGGTTCCCGACTTCAATCCACGGGGCTGCCAAAAGGGCGCTTGCTACAGCGAGCGTATGTACGACCCGGCGCGCGTGACCTACCCGCTCAAGCGGGTCGGACCGCGCGGATCGGGGAAGTGGAGGCGCGTCCGTTGGGACGAGGCCCTCGACGACCTTGCGGGCGAGTTCGTACGCGTCGTTACCGAGGAGGGGCCGGACCGGGTGTTCTGGGACAACGGCCCGCTCTTTACGTTCGGCGCCATGGCTGCGGCGCAAGCACGCTTTTCCTACCTTGCCGGAACCGTTTCCCTCGACATGAACACGGAGATCGGGGACGGTCACCGGGGAGCAGGTGAGACCTTCGGCAAGATCGTCTTCGAGCGTTCGGCGGACGACTACTTCTACTCCGATCTCATTTTGATCTGGGGGGCCAATCCGATGGCGACCCAGATTCCAAATGCGCACTTCATGTACGAGGCCCGCTACAACGGGACTCAGGTCGTGACGATCGCACCCGACTACAGCCCTTCCTCGATTCACAGCGACCTGTGGATTCCCGTCAAACCGGGCTGTGACGCGGCTCTGGCGCTGGCGGTGGCGCGTATCTTGATCGACGAAGGACGCTTCGACCGCGGCTTCATCGTCGAGCAGACGGACCTTCCTCTGCTCGTTCGCGAGGACACCGGCCGGCTTCTGCGCAAGAGCGATTTCGAGGACGGCGGCGACGACGAGATCTTCTACTGGTTTGACCGCCGGAAGGGCACGGTTGCCGAAGTCCCGCGGACGGATCTACGGCTCGGCGGCGCGGATCCGGCCCTCGAAGGCAGCTACGAGGTGGAGACACGGGCGGGCAAGGTAACCGTCCGGCCCGTTTTCGAAAGACTCCGCGAGCGACTGAAGCAGTACACGCCCGAACGGGCGAGCAAGATTTGCGGCACGCCGCCACGTTTGATTCGTGAGCTGGCCGACCGGATGGCGAGCGCCAAGGCTGCAACGAACGTCACGACCTCGAACTTCTCGAAGTATTACCACGGCAACCTGATCGAGCGTAGTCAGGCGCTGCTGTTCGCCCTGTGCGGGCACATCGGGAAAAAGGGCGGAGGGTTTGTCGCGTTTCCCTTTCTGACGAACGACGGTTTCGACGAATTCGCCATCAGCCGCACGGGGCTTCTCGATACGGCCAAGCTTTGGGCCAACATCCTGCCCAAGCGGACGCTGCTCGGCTGGAAGGGCTACACCGACGAAATGACGACTTACGAGCTGTCGCGTGACTCATACCGCGACGGGCTCATTTTCACTTGCGGTGTGTTGTTCTGGGCGGTGCACGGGGGATTGCTCGAGTACAGCGGGCGTACGCACGAGTGGGATCCGTACCTCAAGCGCTCGCTCAAGGAATATCTCGACGAGTCCCTCGAAAAAGGATGGCAGTATGTGCGGCCGGCCCCGGGTAAGGACCCGCGCATGATGTTCACGCTCGGATCGAACATCCTGCGGCGGATCCGAGCTTATCCCCTTTTGCTCAAGCACCTCTGGCCCAAGCTGACGCGTATTGCGGTGCTCGATTGGCGAATGACTTCCACCGGCATGTTCGCCGACTACGTGTTGCCCATTTCGGCCTGGTACGAGCGCAACGACCACAAGTGGGGAACCCCGCTGATGCCATTCTTGCACGGCGGCACCAAGGCGACACGTACCGGCGAGGCAATGCACGAGTGGACGCTCATCCACGAGTTGACTCGTAAGATATCCGAAATCGCTCGCGCCCGAGGGGTCGACGAGTACACGGACGACATGGGCCGGACGCACTCGCTCCAGAATCTCCATCGCGAGTTCACCTACGACGGCAAGTTCGGTCGAGATGCAGAAGGAGAGGTGGCGGCCGATTTGATCGCGCGGTCGACGAATCTTTCCGAGGGAGCGTGGGATGAAGTCCAGACCAAGGGGTTCTCGCGATTTACCGCCCCCGGTAACTCTTCCGTGTCGATCGGCAATGCGACCGACGCGGCCGCCGATGAGACGTGGACACCTCTCATGCACCACACGCGTGACAAGGTTCCGTATCCGACCACGACGCGAAGGATTCAGTTCTACATCGACCAAGAACTCTACCTCGAGCTCGACGAGGCGTTGCCGGTACACAAGGATCCTCCGACGGCGGGCGGGAACTATCCGCTTCAACTCACGGGCGGTCACACGCGCTGGAGTATCCACGCTCAGTGGCGGGACGACGCGTTGATGCTGCGCCAGCAGCGTGGCGAACCCGTGATGTATATGAGTGTCGAAGATGCCCGGGCGCGAGGCATCGAAGACGGAGACGAAGTCGTCGTCCGAAACGACCTCGACAGCTTTCGCATTCAGGTGAAGACGACCCCCGCCGTGCGGCCCGGTCAGACGATCATCTACCACGCGTGGGAGAACTATCAGTTCAAGGAGGGCAAGGGATTTCAGAACCTGATGCCGAGCCCGATCAATCCCGTGGAGCTGGCGGGCGGCCAGTTCCATCTGCGGCCGATGTCGATCTGTATGCAACCCGGTCAGTTCGATCGTGATACCCGGATCGAGGTGGAGAAAGCCTGAGCGGCGCCGGCGGGAGAGGAGCAAGGACGATGCCGAATCTGACGCGACGAGACTTTCTGAAGACATCCGGTGCCGCGGCGGTCGTGCTGGTGCTCTCGACCTTCGAGCCGCCGGCGCGCGCAGCCGGCCGGGCCAAGGCTCCGGTTGCCCCGACCTACGGCGATTGGCGCGACGTGTTCCGCGAGAAGTGGACGTGGGACAAGGTGGCGCGCTGTTCGCACACTCGTGCCAACTGTATCTCGGCCTGCGCCTGGCACGTGTATGTAAAGGACGGGGTGGCGATCCGCGAGGAGCAAGCCCAAGCGTACGATCACGGGGGACGAGGCGGCGCGCCGGATTTCTTCCCGCGGGGATGCCAGAAGGGTGCGTCTTACAGTAGCCTGATGGTGTCGCCGTCCCGGCTTCGCTATCCGCTCAAGCGCATCGGTAAGCGCGGTGAGGGCAAGTGGAAGCGGATTTCATGGGACGAAGCCTTCGATACGTTCGCCGACGCGATCATCGATGCGACCGTGAAACACGGCCCCGAGACGGTCATCTATGATCAGGGAACGACGAACATCGATTTCGGCCCGGGCACCGGCGGTGAGCTGCGTCTCGTCAATTTGATGCGCGCGACTCACATCGAGGATTGGGCCGGCGTCGGCGACATGCCCATGGGCTGCGTCCAGACGTGGGGAATGTTCAACTGCGAGGGAACCAGCGACGACTGGTTCCGTTCGGACTGCATCGTCGTGTGGAGCGGGAATCCTGTTTATACCCGCATTCCAGAGATGCACTTCATCACTGAAGCGCGTTATCGTGGCGCCAAGCTGATCGTCATTGCGCCCGATTACAACGCAACGGCGGTACATGCGGACTTGTGGGTGAACCCGCGGATCGAATCGGACACGGCGCTGGCGCTCAGCGTGGCGCAGGTCCTCATTGCAGAGAATCTGATCGACGAAGAGTACGTCCGCGAACAGACGGACCTGCCCCTGCTCGTTCGCAAGGACAACGGGCGATTTTTGCGACAGAGCGACGTCGAGCGCAAGGGCAAAGACGACATTTTCTATTTCTGGGACGAGGCCTCCGGCCGCATCGTCGAGGCTCCGGGGAGCCAAGGCCAGCGCAAACCCACGCTCGCGCTCAAGGGTCGCGTGCCTTCATTGAGCGGCGAGCGGACCGTGCGACTCGCCGGCGGCGCGACGGTACAGGTCGAGCCGGTCTTCGACGTACTCAAGCGGCAACTCGATGAATCGTACACGCCCGAGCGCTCGGCGCGGGTGACGGGTGTATCCGCGCAGGTGACCAGGAGGCTTGCGCGTGAGATCGGACGTGCCGGTTCGGCGATGATCTTCGCATCGTGGGGTGCCTGCAAGCACTACCACAGCGACCTGATGCACCGGGCGATGGCGCTGATCATGGCGCTCACGGGAAACCAGGGGCGTCCCGGGGGAGGGCTGCGCATCGGTGCGTGGTGGCGGGTCACCGGATTCGAGCGCATGGCCGCGAACTTCGAAATGAAGTGGTGGCAAGAGTGGCTGCTTCGGTTCATCGGTCGGCCACCGGTGCGTGAAATCGAGAAGCTGATCACCAAGCGGACGTTCGAAGAGGAATTTTTCACGCCTCTCATGCCTTGGCTCTATGTCCACGGCGGTTACGACAAGATCGTATCGGAGCCGTCCTATAACGACCCAGACGCCGGAATCGACCATGCTCAAGCGATGAAGATCGCACTGGAGCAGAAACACATTCCGGTTTATCCGGCACCGGGCAAGGACCCGAAAGTTTTCTTCTTCAGCGCTCCGAACCCGCTGCGGCGTTGGCCGACTCCACAGATCGCGCTCAAGCATCTGTGGCCGAAATTCGACTTGATCGTCAACGTGAACTTCCGGATGAACACGACGGGTCTCTACAGCGACCTCTTGCTGCCGGCGGCCGGGTACTATGAGAAGGACAGCATCAAGTACTGCCAAAGTTACCTTCCATACATCGTGCTCGCGGCCAAGGCGGTGGAGCCGCTCGGCGAGTCCCGTGACGAGTGGTGGATTTTCGGCAACCTCGCGCGGCGCATCCAGCAGCGTGCTCGCGAGCGTGGTGCCCCGGTGGTCAAGGACGGTCACGGCAGGGACTACGACATCAAGACGATCTTCGATCGCTGGAGCGACGGCGGCAAGTTCGATCCGGACGATACGTTTACGGCGATTCGCTACATTTTCGAAAAGTCCGAAGTGTGCGGCGGCCAGACTTGGGAGCAGGCACTCGAGCGCGGCGTGATCCCGGTCCACCAGAACGGCATGTACTCGGTCGAAAACGCCATATGCAGCGACCCCAACATGGACGAGCCGCTGTATCCGAACTCCTGGCAGGTCGACGAGAAGGAGGCGTGGCCGACACTTACTGGACGGCAGCAGTTCTATCTCGATCACGACTGGTTCATGAAAGCGGGCGAAACTCTGCCCGTCCACAAGGAGCCGCCCGCGGCCGGAGGCAACTATCCTCTGCGACTGACGGGGGGCCACACCCGGTGGAGCATTCACGCGATCTGGCGCGACCATGAATTGATGATGCGCCTGCAGCGGGGCGAGCCGGCTTTGTGGATGAATGCGCGAGATGCCCGGCAGCGCGGTATCAAGGACAACAGCCGGGTGCGCGTTCGCAACGACGTCGGCAAGTTCGAGTGTGTTGCCAAGGTCAGCGAAGCCGTACGGCCGGGGCAGGTGATCATGTACCACGCCTGGGAGCCGCACCAGTTCGCTGGGCATCACGGCCAGCAAGAGCCGGTCGCCTCACCGTGGAAGGCCCTGCATTTGGCCGGCGGTTACGGCCACATTCATTACCGCGTCAGCTACGGAGCACCGAGTCACGGACCCCGAGGCACCGCGATCGAGGTGGAGCGGGTATGAGGCTCGATCCCCGCGTCAGCCGGCGCACCTTCCTCAAGGCCGGTGCGCTTGGGACGCTGACGCTCGCCCTCGGGCGTCTGGGGACCGCTGTCGCTCAGCCTTCCGCGGCCACAAAGAGCGCTCCGGCGGCGTACGACGACTGGCGGGACATCTACCGCGAGCGTTGGCGCTGGGATCGCGTCGTCAACGGTACGCATGCCAACGCCAATTGCGTATCCGCCTGCGCGTGGAAGCTCTACGTGCGCGACGACATCGTGTGGCGGGAAGAGCAGGCCGGGACCTACGACGACGGCTGCGGTGGCTGTCCCGACTTCAACCCGCGAGGTTGCCAGAAAGGCGCGTGTGCGAGCGATTTGTTTACCGGCCCGACGCGCCTGGCGTACCCGCTGCTGCGCGTCGGCGAGCGTGGAGAGGGTCGCTGGAAGCGAGTCGATTGGGACGAGGCTCTCGACCGCGTCGCGCAGGGGCTCGTCGACGCCGTGCGCGAGCAAGGCGGCCGAGGCCTGATCGCCGAGTTCGGTCCCGAGATGGATTACGGGCCGCACACGGCCGCGCCGATTCGCTTCTTCAAAATGCTGGGGGGACCGATTACCGATTCGATGGCGATGATCGGGGACGTCGCCTTCGGCGGGACGATCACGCTGGGCACGGCGCACACCGACGGCAGTTCAGACGACTGGTTTCGTTCGGACTACGTCGTCCTGTGGGCGTTCAATCCCGTCATGACGCGGATTCCCGACGCGCATTTTCTAACCGAGCTCCGTTATCGCGGTGGTCGTGTGGTGACGGTCGCACCGGACTACAGTCCTTCCTCGATCCACGCCGATTTGTGGATCAACCCGCGTCCTGGAACGGATGCGGCCCTGGCGCTTTCCGCGGTGCAGGTGATCTTGGAGGAGGGGCTCTACGACGCCGACTACATCCGCGAGCAGACGGATCTGGTACTGCTGGTTCGCACCGACGACGGCAGGTTCCTCAGAGCCTCCGACGTCGAGAAAGGCGGGAACGACGAGGTCTTTTACCTTTGGGACGAAGCCGGCCAGCGGATCGCTCCGGCGCCTGGAGCGCACGGACTCGATTCGGACAGCCTCGCCCTTGGCGACCTGCGGCCGGCGCTCGAGGGCAACTGGCTGGTGGGGACGAGCGGCGGCGACGCCGTTTCGGTGGAGACCGTCTATGCGCGACTCAGACGCCGTCTCGACGCCGAGTACCGCCCGGA
>CAZQYE010000023.1:0-17273 GCA_964597375.1 uncultured Myxococcales bacterium | reverse complement strand
CCCTGCACGTCGATGTCGAGCAACAGGTCCTCGCCCGCTTCGAGCGCTTGCTCGAGGGGCCGCTTGGCGGTTCCGTAGCGAAACCCGTGCACCGTCGCCCACTCGGCGAACTCTCCGGCGCGGATCATGCGATCGAACTCCGCGTCGTCGACGAAGTAGTAATCGACGCCGTCGTGCTCTCCGGCGCGCGGCCGGCGTGTGGTCGTCGAGACGGACACTCGCATGCCGGATACACGCTCGAGCAGCGGTCCGCACACGCTCGTTTTTCCGGCCCCTGAAGGACCCGACACGATGATCAACGAGCCGCGCCTGCGCACCTCGGACAACGACGATTCCTCCTCTGCCTCACTCGACGTTCTGTACCTGCTCGCGCAATTTTTCCAGTTCCGCCTTCGCGTCGAGCACCAGTCGCGTCAAGTCGAGATCACCGGCCTTGCTGCCGATCGTATTGACCTCACGGTGGACCTCTTGGAGCAAGAACTCGATGCGCTTGCCCACCGGACCATCTTCCCTGAGTAGCCCGCCGAGGGAAAGAAGATGGCTTTCGAGCCGCACGAGTTCTTCCGTGACGTCGCAGCGATCGACCTGGATCGCGACTTCATGAACCAGCCGCGCCGGGTCGATGACGTCGGCTCCGAGGACTTCCTCGAGTCTCGCCTGCATGCGCTCTCGCATGCGCGGACCGACCCGACGCGCGGCCCGGACCATCTCCCGGCGGAGGCGTGCCAGAACGCGCACTCGGCGCTCCATGTCACGCCGCAGGTGCATCCCCTCGCGCGTGCGCTCGCGCACGTGCGCCGCCAGAGCGCGGTCGAGCACACGATCGAGAAGCTCGCGCTCGCGCCTCCGGTCGCTCTTGCGCTCGACGCTTTCGAACACATCGTGCCGCGAGGCGATCAGCCCCAAGTCGACGTCGCCCTCGAGGGAAAAGCGCCGCTTGAGGTCACGCATCGCCCGAACGTAGTGTTCGGCGACCTCTTGTCGCACCACCACGCGAGCCGGTCCGCGTTCGGCCGCCCGCGTCAGCGATACTTCGACCCGGCCGCGGCCGAGCCGGGCGCCCACGGCTTTGCGAATGTCCGCTTCCCAAGGAGCGTACTCGCGCGGCGCCGACACTTTGACGTCGAGATGGCGATGGTTGACCGACCGGACTTCGGCAGTGAGGCGCACGCCACCGGCCTCGGCACTTGCGGCCCCGTAGCCCGTCATGCTCCTCATGTTTTCCTCCGAAAGACCGCTGCCCCGGCGGGAACCGCGTCCTCGAACGACTTCCCGAGTACCGCCCGCTTGGCCTCTTCCGAAAGCTCCAGCGACCGCTCGGCCGCGAGTTTGACCAGAGAGCGCCACAACCGAGCGCGCCCGCGGGCGCACCACTTGGAAGCGTTCGCCGGCGCCAGAAACGCCCGGTCGAAGTCGACCAGCCAAATGCGGCCGTCGCCGTCGACCAACACGTTGTCGCCCGTCAAGTCCACATGGTAGACGCCCGCCCCGTGCAGTCGCTCGATCGCCGCCGATACGCGGTCGAGGACGGCAACGCGGTCGGCCGCCGAAGCCAACTCGTCGATCAACGGCCGCGCGCCGGGAACCTCTTCGCTCACGACCCAACCCCGATAAAACGGCCCAACCTCCTCGGTCGCAACCGCGACGACCGCCGGAAGCCGGCAGCCGGCCGCGCGCGCGTGTTCGACCACTACGAGCTCCTGCAGCGGTCGTTCCGGGCGCAGCCAGTACAGGTCGCGCACGAACCAGCGGACCAAGCCTCCCCGCAGGCACTTGCGCAGGTATACGGTCTTGCCCCCCGGGAGCCGAACGCGGCGCGTGCCACCGCGGCCGCCGGCGACAGGCTCGCCGGCACGATCGCGCCCGCCCCCACACAGCAACGCCACCATTTCCTCGAGCTCGTACCGAGGTGCAACGACCCGCATGCGCCCGTCGTCGTGGACAGCGAATCCGGCTGGCAGCGAAACACGCAGCACGGCCTCGAGCTCAGTCGAGCGGCTTTGCCTCGCTGACGATCATCACCGGAATGTCGTCCTCGATGGGATAGCGGAGCTTGCACGCTTCACAGATCAGCGCGTCTTGCTCCGCCGACATCTTAAGCGGCCCCTTGCAGGCCGGGCAGACGAGAATTTCGAGTAGCTCCTCGCTGATCGCCATGACATTTCCCTCCGTATCGTACGCGTCCCGCAACCGCACCACTTACTGCTCGCGCAGCCAGGCCACCTCGCGCTCGAGGCCTTCACGCAGATCCACCTTGGGCTGGAAACCGAGCGCTGCCCGGGCGCGCGCCGTGTCCGCCGCCGTGTGGCGTACGTCGCCCTTTTGCACGTCGAGACGGCGCACCCGCGGCGTCTTGCCCACGATCGCGCCAATCGTCTCGATCACTTCGTTCACCGTCCGGCGACTCCCGCCGCCGATGTTGAAACACTCACCGCTCACCTCACCCGCGGCAGCAGCGAGGTTCGCATCGATGACATCCGAGATGAAGGTGAAATCGCGGGACTGGTCGCCGTCTCCGTACAAAACCAGCTCCCGGTCGTCGAGAACGGCACGGATGAAGCGGTGGAACGCCATGTCCGGCCGCTGGCGCGGACCGTACACCGTGAAGTACCGCAGCGACACCGTCGGCACGCCGTAGTTTTTCCAGTACAGCCAGGTGAGATGCTCCGCCGCCAGCTTGGTCACGCCATACGGGGAGACCGGCCGCGTCGGGCTCGTCTCGCGCATCGGGAGCTCGTCGGTGTCGCCGTAAACCGACGACGAAGAGGCGTAGACGAACTTGCGAATCGGCTTCTCCTTGCAGTGCTCGAGAAGGCGCTGCGTCGCGTACACGTTGTTGTCGCTGTAGATGCGGAAATCGTCGCCCCAACTGGCGCGAACTCCCGCCTGCGCCGCCTGGTGGAAGACCCAGTCGACCCCGTCGAGGAGGTCGTCGAGCGGAGCGTCGACGAGGCTCGCTTCGACGAAACGAAAGCGCTCGTGCGAACGCGCGGACGCGAGGTTCCTTACCTTCACCTCACGCGGGTAGTAATCGAGAAAACAGTCGATTCCGACCACTTCGTGGCCGTCGGCGAGCAAGCGATCGGCCAGGCTCGAGCCCACGAAGCCCGCCACGCCGGTGACCAGTACCTTCATCGTCGTACCATCCTTCCAGTTGGAACCGGTCCAGCGATCATGATTGCCGGCGCCCGGCGCGTCAAACCGACAAACACCGCGCGACGATCTCGTCGGCCCGCTCTACTTCGACGTCGATGCGCAGGGCGACCAGCCGCCGCTCCTCGCCGGCCGTGGCGCGGATTTTGACGAGATCTTTCTCGGTCGTAACGATCCAGTCACATCCGGCCGCCGCCCGGGTGATGCGCTCCCAGTCGGCCGCCGAGTAGCGATGGTGATCGGCGAAGCGACGGAACCCTTCCCGGCGGGCACCGCAGGCGTCGAGGACCTCGAGAAACGACCACGGCCGTGCGATTCCCGCGAACGCGAACACACGGGCGCCCGCGAGCCGCTCGAGCGGGAGCGGCTTGGCGGTCGGCCACTCCACGAGTGCGGCCGCCTGCTTGGTCATCACCGGTTCGGCCCCTCCGCCGGCCGTTTCAACGATCACATCGGCCCGGGCGAGCGCAGCAGGTGGTTCGCGAAGAGGTCCCGCGGGTAGCACCCGCGCCTGCCGCTCCCCTGGACCGAGCAAGACGATGTCGAGATCGCGCGCCAGACGCAGATGCTGGAATCCGTCGTCTAGCAGAATCACGTCGGGCGAGAACAGGCGCACCGCCGTTCGGCAAGCCGCCAGGCGATCGGCTCCCGTGACGACCGGCACCGAAGCCCGCAGCGCAACGAGCAGCGCCTCGTCGGGCATTTCGGCCGGCACTTCGGTGCGGGCCCGCTGCGGGTCGAACCACTCGGCGGCCGCCTGATGCGAACCACTTGCGGCAGGTGCAATCACGGCCGGCCGCCGGGCACCGAATCCACGCGCAACGACGGTGACCCGCTTGCCGCGCTTTCGGAGGTTTTCCGCAAGCCAGATGACGAACGGAGTCTTGCCAGTGCCGCCGACACTGATGTTGCCGACGCCGATGACCGGAACGCCGGCCGACTTCGCCTCGAGCCAGCCGCTCCGGTAAAGATTGGCCCGCAGGCCGACCACCGCAGCATAGCTCCAGGACAAGGGTCGCAGTACGCCCCGCGCCAGACGGGCGGGGCCACTGCTGCTGCGCCACAGGCGCCAGACCCAGGGCTCCGCGACGGCTGCCTTACAAGACACCGCACTCCTCCAGCATTGCGACGGTCCGCTCGACGGCGCCGCTGCCGGCTTCGACGACCTCACGGCCGCGCCTGCCCCTGGCCTGGGCTATTTCCGGATGCTCGAGCCAATGCGCCCACACTCGGGCGAGTTCCTCGGCATTGCGAACCAACGAAAGCGCCGATGCGGCCTCGAGCGCGTCCGCCTGTTCGCGGACCGTGTCGAGCTCGGGCCCGCAGGCGACGGGGACGCCGAATGCAGCCGGCTCCATGAGGTTGTGTCCCCCTACGCGGACCAGGCTCCCGCCGACGAAAACCGATGCTGCGCCTTTCATGAAGCCGACGAGCTCGCCGACGG
This sequence comes from uncultured Myxococcales bacterium, assembly GCA_964597375.1. Lineage (GTDB taxonomy): Bacteria > Desulfobacterota > Binatia > UBA1149 > SPBQ01 > CAZQYE01. The sequence continues at coordinate 12,676 of CAZQYE010000023.1, read as the reverse complement.
TATCGACGACGAGAACGTCCCACGAAGTCCGCCCGCCGGCCTGTGACCGCAAGTGGACGGCCAGGTCCCCGCCGCCGGCCATGCGCACCACCGAAGGACAACGCTCGGGATGGCGGGGAGCAAGCACGAGCCGAACCTCCGGCACGCGGGCCCGCACGCGCCGGTAGGCGTCGAGAACGATCGCGTCCTCGCCCTCATGGGTCGACGCCGCGATCACCGTCGGCCGCTCCCGCCCGAACTCGGCAAGCAGATCGGAAACCTCGCGGTCCGCGCGCTCGGCCAACCCGTCGAGCTTGATGTCGCCGGTACAGCGGCACTTCTCGACCGGCGCACCGAGCGCGATCAGCCGAGCGCACGAGGTCTCGTCGCGCGCGCACACCGCACCGAGGGTCCCCAGCGCACTCGCGATCAACGGCCGTACCGCCCGGTACGATGGGTACGAGCGGCGAGAAACACGAGCGTTGACCATCGCCGCGGGAATGCCTGCTCGGGCCAGCTCGGTAAGCAGGACGGGCCAGATTTCCGTTTCGACGACCAGGGCGGCTCGCGGGCGCCTCGCGGCCAGGATCGAACGAATGACGCGCGCATGATCGAGCGGAAAGTAACGTACTTCGCCTGCCAGTCCGGCCGACTCGGCCACCGAGCGCGCGGTCCCCGTGTTGCAGGTCAGCAAGATCGGTGCGCCGGCGGTACGCTCGCGCAGGGCAGGAATCAAGCGGTGGGCGACCCCGGTCTCGCCGACCGACGCGGCATGAATCCAAAGCGGCGCCGGCTCAGCGGCTACCGGTGGCCAGTTTCCCAACCGCTCGGACCATATCTGTCGGCCGCTGCTTCCTCTCGCCAGCGCAACGTAGACGGCCGCCCCCATACGGACCGCCGAAACGAGGCCCCGATAGAGCCCCAGCTCGGCGGACGCCAGGATCCCCCCAGTCACCGTCAGCAGGCCTCCTCCGGCCGGCCGGCAAGCCGGTCGGCCGCACGGGTCACGTCTGCGAGGCGCTGCTCGAGCTCCATTCTGAGGCGCTCGCGGCGGTCGCGCCCGGTATCGGACGGTTCCATCGGTTCGCCGACGACGCACGCCACCCGCGCGCCCGGCATGGGAATCATCATGCGGTCCCAGCTTGGCAGCCGCAGGCAGGGTCTAGCGCTGAACGCCAGAGGAAACAGGGGGGCTCGGGCGGCCGCGGCAAGCTCCACCGCCCCGGCGCGGGCCACTCCCGCCGGCCCGCGCGGCCCATCGGGAATCAGGGCTACGTCGCCACCGCGTCGCAGAACGCGGAGCAAACCGAGTGTCCCGGCGACCGCTCCCCTGCGCGAGGAACCACGCGTTGCGGAAAACCCGAACCGCTCGAGTGCCCGCGTGATGAGTTCTCCATCGCGGTGCGTACTGTTCATGATCGTCGCCCGCCGGCCCAGGAATACGAACGGCAGCATGATCGAGCGGCCGTGCCAGAACGCAAGCACGACCGGCCGGCCGTTGCTGCGGTAGGGCTCGAGCCGCTCGAGCCCGTGGACCTCGAAGCGAGTGGTTGCGCGCAGCGCCCACAGCACCAGGTAGATCAGCAGCCCCCCGATACGCGACTCGACTGCAACGTAGCGCGGATGCCGGCGCACGCGGCGCACGGCTGGCTTGACCTTAGAAAACACGTCCGTCGTCGGCCTGCGGCTCTTCCTCGAACTGCATGTCGTGGAGGCGCTTGTAGAGTTCGCCGCGCGCGAGCAGTTCTTCGTGCGTCCCGCTTTCGACGATGCGGCCCCCGGCAACCACCAAGATCCGGTCTGCACGGCGGATCGTGCTGAGCCGGTGTGCCACGACGAGCGTCGTCCGCCCGGTCATCAGGCGCTCGATCGCCCGCTGGACCAAACGCTCGGACTCCGTGTCGAGGGCGCTGGTCGCCTCGTCGAGGATCAGAATCGGCGCGTTCTTGAGCAACGCACGCGCGATCGCGAGGCGCTGGCGTTGCCCGCCCGAGAGTTGGACACCGAGTTCACCGACGACCGTGTCGTACCCGCGCGGAAGTTCGACGATGAAGTCATGCGCGTTCGCGGCTCGCGCAGCGGCCTCGATCTCTTCCTGGGTCTTGCCTGGCGCGCCGTAGGCGATGTTCGCACGCACGGTGTCGTTGAACAGGAACGTGAACTGCGTCACCAGCGCAATCTGAGAGCGAAGCGACACGATGTCGATGTCGCGGAGATCGATGCCGTCGAGCGTGATCCGCCCAGAGGACACTTCGTAGAATCGCGGAATCAAGTCGGCGATCGTGCTCTTGCCACCGCCGCTGGGCCCGACGAGCGCAACGACTTCCCCCGCGCGGATCTCGAGACTCGCGTCGTGAAGCACGGGTTCGTCGCCGTAGGCAAAACTCACGCGTTCGAAACGGATCGCGTCGTGCAAGCCGTCGATCTGCACCCCACCGCGCTCGCGCTGTTCGCTTGGCATGTCGAGCAAATCGAAGATCCGCCGCGCGGCACCGAGACCGGTCTGTACGGTGTTGTTCGTACGAACGAGCTTCTTGAACGGTTCGTACATCAAAACGAGCGTCGACAGGAAGGCAATGAACGCGCCCGGCGTACGCGACCCCGACATCACCGAGGCGCCGCCGAACCACAATACCCCCGCAACCCCGCATGCGGCCAGCACTTCCATCAGCGGAGTCGTGAAGGCCTTGATCTTGGCGGCTCGCATGTAGGTCCTGAGGAGACGCCGGCTCTCGGCCTCGAAACGGCGTTTCTCGTACTCCTCCATGCCGAACGCCTTGACCACGCGGTTCCCGAGAATCGTCTCCTGAAGGAGCGCCGAGAGGTCACCGAGGGTGTCGAGCCCACTGCGACTCAGGCGACGCATCTTCCGAGACAGCTTTTGAAGCGGCAGAACGATGGCCGGAAAGACGATGAACGCGATGATCGCGAGCTCGACGTCGAGGTAGAATGCAACCAGAACGAGCACGACGACGGTCGTCGCATCGCGGATCATCGCCGCAGCGCCCTCGGTCAGTGTCTGGCGGACCAGCAGGACGTCGGTCGTGACGCGGGAAAGAATCGTCCCGCTGGCAATGCGGTCGAACGTGGACACCGGCAGATGCTGAACTTTGTCGTCGAGATCCCGCCGCAGATCGAAGACGATATGCTGGCCGACGTACTCGCCGAGATACGCCTGGCCGAAGTTCACCAGACCGCGAATCAAGAACGTCACGATGATCAAGATCGGAACATAGTGGAGCATTTCCCGGTCGCCGCGCTCGAGAACGTCGTCGACGAGAGTGCGCACGAGATAAGGCACGGCCCCCGAAGAACCGCTGTACAGGACCATACACGCGATCGCGACGGTGAAATGGGGCCACACGTAAGGCCGCAGGTATCCCCACAAGCGGCGCCAGATGGTCGGGCCTTCGCTCACGCCACCAGCTCCCACGCCGCCTCCGCCGCCCGGTCGGCCGCCCCCGGTTGGACCAGCATCCGGCGGACTTCGCCGAGATCGGCCGCAACCCGCGCTCGCAGCTCCGCGTCCTCGAGGTAGCGGCGCAGCCGGTCGGCCAGGTTCTCGGCCGTTGCCTCTTTCTGGATCAATTCCGGAACCACGAGCCGAGACAGCAACAGGTTCGGCATTGCAATGAACGGTACGCGAACCAACGATCGCGCGATCGCGTAAGAAAACGGCGACATCCGGTACACTACCACCATCGGCGCTCCCAACAACGCGCACTCGACGGTCGCCGTTCCAGAGGTCACCGCGACCGCGTCGCTGGCGGCAATTAAATTATACGTGTCCCCCTCGGCAACCGCGACGCGGCGCCCACGGCGGTCGCAGAGCGAGCGCACGAGGCCCGGCTCGAGTCCCGGCGCACAGGCGACCGCGCACGAAACGTCCTCGCCCAGTCGCTCGACGGCGTCCAGCATCAGCGGCAGCATCACCCGCACTTCCTTGGCCCGGCTGCCGGGCAGTAACGCAACCGCGGGTTTTTGCGCCGGCAGGCCGTACCGCTCGCGAGTCGCCTCTCGGGTGCTCGTCGCGCGCACCGTCTCGGCCAGCGGATGGCCGACGAAGCGCGCATCGACGCCGTAGCGGCGGTAGAACTCGACCTCGAAGGGAAACAGTACGACCATCCGATCGACGCGCCGGGCGATCTTTCGCACCCGGCCGCGGCGCCACGCCCACACTTGGGGGCTTACGTAGTAAAATACGGGAATGCCGGCCGACTTCGCCACTCGAGCCAGACGCAGATTGAAGTCCGGAAAGTCGACGAGCACGACCAACGCCGGCCGCCGGTTGCGAATCTCGTGAACGACCCGGCGGTAGCTTCGCCATACCCGGGTAAGGCCGCCGGCGAGCTCGGCAAATCCCATCACGGACAAGTCGCTCGCGTCGATGATCGTCTGCACGCCGGCGGCGCGCATGTGCGGCCCGCCGACCCCGTAGAGGTCCACGCTGCGGTCGCGTCGCCGCAGGGCCGCTGCCAGCTCGGCGGCCTGGGCATCACCCGAGGCTTCTCCGGCGACGATCAGAATTCCGCGACCCACCGGGTCAGCGCTCCTCCGGAACGTCCATCGCCGCGACGACGCGATCGGCCAGTCGCAACGCAGCGAGGCCTTCGCGGAGCCCGACCTGCGGCCGCTTGCCCTCGCGGACCGCGGCGACGAACGCGGCGATCTCGGATGCCAGGGGGTCGGCCTCCCCGAGCTCGTGCTCGTCGACGGCAATAGCGGCCATCGGCGACTGCGCGCCCGATTCCGGTTCGCGCCGCTGGGCGATCACGACGCGGCGCTTGTCGAAGTCGATCGACACGTATGCGTCCGGCTGAAAGACCCGCAGCTTGCGTTCTCGTTTGAGGGAAACCCGGCTGGCGGTCACGTTGGCGATGCACCCGCCTTCGAATCGGAGCCGCGCGTTGGCGATATCGACGTGACTCGACAGAACCGGCACACCGATCGCCTCGACCCCGGCGACTTCCTGGCCGACGACGTGAGCGAGCAGGTCGAGATCGTGAATCATCACGTCGTACACGACGTTCGTGTCGCCCCCCCGGCCGGCGTACGGCGAAAGCCGGTGGCACTCGACGAAACGCGGCCGGTCGAGCACCCGGCGCAGTTCGTCGAACACTGGATTGTAGCGTTCGAGGTGCCCGACCTGCACAGCGACCCCGGCTGCACGCGCGGCCTCGGCGATCCGCTCGCCCTCGGCGAGGCTTCCGGCCAGCGGTTTCTCGATCAGCATGGAAACCCCGGCCTCGGCGACGCGGACGGCGACCTCCGCGTGCGCGGCCGTCGGAACGGCAATGCTGGCGACATCGACTCGATCGAGCAACTCGCCGAGCGTGGCCGTCGCCACGCACCCGTACCGCCGCGCAACCTCGCCGGCACGGGGGCGGTCGATGTCGAAGACGGCCACGAGATCGGCATCGTCGAGCTCGTGGTACTTCGATGCATGCAGAGCACCCAAGTAGCCGACTCCGACGACGCCCGCTCGCAGCCGATCAGCTTTGGCCGACGTTGCCATGTTCGTCACACCCGACGACGGTTATCCCCTGCCGGGCAGCCATCTCGATCAGGCGCTCCCCTTCGAGCATGATCGTGGCGCCGGCCTGCACTGCAAGCACCCCGGCGCCCGACCGGACCATCGTCTCGATCGTCCGCGGGCCGACGGCGGGTACGTCGAAACGCATGTCCTGCCCCGTCTTGGCTGCCTTGATCACGACGGCCCTTCCGGTTCCGAGCGAGCCCCCGCGCTCGATCGTCCGGTCGGTACCCTCGACGGCTTCGATCGCGAGAACGACGCCTCGCTCGACCACGACACACTGTCCGATGTCGAGCGGGCCGAGTGCAGCGAGTACCCGGCAACCGAGCCGGACATCGGCAGCCTCTCGCTCGGACAGCGGCGGCCCGGCCAAGTGCCCGCGCTCGACGACGATGTCCTGTAGAAACACCGTCGAAGGAACGATTTCGATCCCTTCGGACTCGAGTTCCGCGGATACCGCCCGCAAAAGCGCATCGTCCCCCCGTCCGGCCGCCCGGCCGAGTAACCGCATCGCGCGCCAGTCGGGGCGAAGCGAGAACATCGAACGGACCTTGTTCACCCCACCGGCCATCACCGCACGGGACACGCCGCCGGCTTTGAGTGCCCGGATGACGCGGCCGACCTGGCCGACGCGCACCCACGTCACCGAATCCGCCTCTCTTTCGAGATCCGGCTCGGTCTCCCCGCGGTGCGCCACGGCGACGACTCTGAGGCCGCGGGCCCGAGCGGCACGGGCGAAGAGGACGGGGAACCGTCCGTTGCCGGCAATCAGGCCGATCGTCTCCATCGTCGCGGATCAGCGGCAGATGCCCCGCTCGGAACTCTCGATGAAACGCGCGAGCTGCTCGACCCGCTCCGAGTGCGGATAGCGCTCCCGCAGTTGTGCCAGCGCATCGCGCAGCTTGAGTGAAGACTGGAACAGGATGCGATACGCCCCGCGCAGCTCGGAAATCGTCGCCTTGTCGAAGCCGCGGCGCTGAAGGCCGATCACGTTGAGCCCGTGCAGCCTCGCCCGGTCCCCGGCCGCGACACAAAAAGGAGGCACGTCGAGGCTGACCATGGCGCCGCCGCCGAGAATCGCCGACTCTCCGATACGCGAGTACTGATGAATGGCGACCAGTCCGCCGACGATCGCGTGGTCCTCGATCGTGACGTGACCCGCTAGGGTCGCCGCGTTGGCCATGACGACATGGTCGCCGACCACGCAATCGTGCGCCACGTGGGAGTAGGCCATGAACAGGTTGTCGTTGCCGACCCGCGTAACGCCCCCACCCCCTTCGGTGCCGCGGTTCATGGTTGCAAACTCCCGAATCGTATTCCGGTCGCCGATTTCGAGTCGCGTTGGTTCTCCGCCGTACTTGAGGTCCTGCGGATCGCCGCCGAGACTGGCAAAGGGAAAGATGCGGTTGTCTCGCCCGATCGACGTCTGGCCCTCGATGACGACGTGTCCGCCTACGTCCGTGCCGTCGCCGATCGACACCCCCGCGCCGATGATCGCATACGGCCCCACACGAACGCCCGCCCCGAGCGTGGCCCCCGAGTCGATCACCGCCGTGGGGTGAATCTGCGCGTCGTCAGTCACTCTTCTTCTTGTACGCCTCGTCGGCCGCCGCAACGATTTCGTCGGTGATGTCGGGCGCCTCGGAGAAGTAGAGGGCGGCCGAGGCATCGAGCACGACGTCGTATCCGTGGGCCTTGCCGTAATCGACGATGACTTTGCTGAGGAAGCGGTTCACCTCGGCGAGCATCTTGTTTTCCGCGCGCTGAAGCTCCCGCTCGAGATCCTCTTTCATGCGAGTCGCCTCGCGCTGGCGGCGCTCGAAATCGTCGCGTGCCTTGGCCTTCTCGTCGTCACTCAAGAGCATCGCGCGCTTGGACAAGTCCTCCTGCATCGCCTTGAGCTCTTCGGCCTTCTTGTCGAGCTTCTCCTGCGCCGACTCCTTACGCTTCTTGAGCTCCTCGGCGGTGTGCTTCCCGATCTGCGTCGCAGTGAGCAGCTTGGGGGTCACCACCACACCGATTTTGAGTTCGGCGCGCGCACCGGTCGCGGACATCGCGACGATCAGGGCCGCCAGCATCCAGGTTCGGACTTTGCCTCGTACCATCTTGAAACTCCTACTGTCTAGAACGGGGCGCCGAACGAGAACAGCACCACGCTGGAACTCTCACCCTCCCGGCGCTCGAGCGGGTACCCGACTTCGATCCGCAAGGGGCCGAACGGGGACAACCACCGGAGCCCCCATCCTACCGCATAGCGGAGATCGGTGAAGTCGATCCCGTCGTCCGCAAGAAACGCGTTGCCGGCATCGAAGAAAAGGACCCCCTTGATGCCCGCATCGGGCACCAGGGGAATGATCAGTTCGTTGTTGAAGATCAACTGCTGGCTGCCGCCGGTCTCCGAATTGACGCACGTGGCCCCGGTCGTATCACACACTTCCTGCTTGGGCCCCAGGGTCCGCGTATCGAATCCGCGGACCGAGTTGATCCCGCCGGGGAAGTAGCGTTCGAACACGGGCAATTCTTTCCCACTCGCCCCGCTGTCTCCCAAGCCGTAGCCGAGGTTGCCGCCGACCGAATACACGAGCGTCCGTTTCGATCCGATCTCGGCGACCGGAAAGAACCATCGCCCGGTGAACTCGATCTTGAAAAAGTCCGTCTCGCCGCCGAGGCCCGCAAACTCGGCCGAAAACACTTGCCTCGAGCCACGGGTCGGGTCGAACGGGTGGTCGAGGGTGCTGCGGATCAAACTGGGCGTGATGCTGCTCGTCAAGCGCTTGCCCTCCTCGGCCACCACGTCCGGCGGAGCGAAGCGCCCGAGGCCGTCGATGCGAGCCCGCTCGAGCCGATACTCGAGGCCGGCGCGAACGTCGCGCAGCGAGCGACCGTACAGGGAACGCAGGCCGAGATCTTCGAGCGGATAGGACGCCCTGAGTGCAACCCCGCGTCCACCACGCCGGAATCGATCGAACTCCAAACTCCAGTCGAACACGTCGAGCCCGACGGACAGAGGGCGATTGGCAACCCACGGCTCCGTAAAACTGAACTGGAAATTCTGGCGGATCTGCCCGAAATCGGCGTTGAACACCAGACGCTGGCCGCGGCCGAACAGGTTCTGCTCGGCGATGCGCGCATTGAACAGTAGATTGTCGGCCGAACTGAAACCGGCACCCGCGGCGAACGACCCGGTACGCCCCTCGGTCACCTTGACGACCAGATCGACTTGATCTTCCCGGTCGGTGCGTTCGGTCGTCAACTCGACCTCGTCGAAGAAACCGAGCCGGCGCACATTGCGCTTGCTGCGGCGCAATCCGCTTCCGGAGAACTTCTCCCCCTCGCTGAGCTCGAGCTCGCGCCGAATCACGTAGTCCCGTGTCTTCGTATTGCCGCGGATGTCGATCCGGCGGATCGTCACCACGGGACCCGAATGCAACTGGAAGACGACATCGACCTCCTTACGCGCGTCGACGACCCTGGTGTCGGGAACCGCTTCGGCGAACGCGTAGCCCCGGTCTCCATAGGCTTCGGTCACGGCAAAGATCGCGTCGCGCAGGGCACTGGCGCGGAACACGTCGCCCGATCGGAAACCGACGAGGCGCCGCAACTCGTTCTCCTCGATCAGCACGTCGCCTTCGAAGCCGATCGAGCCGACGTGAAACAGCGGCCCTTCGTCGATCTTGATCGTCACCACGAGGCCGTCACGCCGGCGCTCGATCTTCGGCTCGTCGATGCGCGCGTGGATGTATCCGTGGTCGTAGTAGTACGCCGTCAGTCGGTCGACATCGGTCGAAAGCTCATCTTCGTTGAGGATTCCAGCGCCGGTCAAGAACGAGAACAACCACGCCTTGCGCGTGGTCATGAGCTTGCGCAGGGTTCGCTTCTTGAACGCCTTGACGCCCTCGAGGCGGATTTCACGAATACGGATCAGCCGCCCTTCCTCGACGTGGTAGTGAACGACGGCGGTATTTCCCTCCCTCCGCTTCAGTTCATATTCGATCTTGGCGTCGGGATAACCTTCCCCGCCGTAGAACTTGCGCGCCGCCTCGAGCCCCTCCCACGCCTTGCGGGGATCGAAGATCGAACCAGGCACGATGTTTACGACCGCCTCGAGGTCCTCGCGTTCGACGTGCTTGACCCCGTCGAATTCCAGGTCCGTCACGTACGGTCGTTCGGCCACGTGGTAGGTGACACGCACACCGCCGGCGACCGGCTCCGACGTGACCCACACGTGGTCGAAGAATCCGAGCTCATAAATTTCCTTGATGTCCCGGTCTACTCGTTCGCGGTCGAGCGGACCGCCGGGCTCCAGGTGCACGTGCGAACGAATCGCCGCCTCCTCGACGCGCTGGTTGCCGTCGATCTGCACCTCGCGCACCAGTGGAGACGCCGCCGCCCGGCCGGCGAGGATCGCCAGCAACGCCACGGAGGTCAGAATCCCGAGCAGCCTCCTCTTCGACCTCACGGCCGCCGCGCCTCCTCGGCGAGCAGCCCGGCGCGCAGTCGCAACGTCCGGTTCATCGCCTGGGCCAACGTTTGATTGTGCGTTGCGACCACCATCGCCGCCCCTTCCTCGCGTTGCAGATCGCGCAGCAGCCGCTGCACCTCACCGGCCGTCGCCGGATCGAGGTTCCCCGTCGGTTCGTCGGCGAGAATCAGTCGCGGGCGCAACGCAACCGCGCGCGCCACGGCGACGCGCTGCTGTTCCCCGCCCGACAGCTCCCCGGGTCGATGCCCGAGGCGCTCGCCGAGCCCGACACGTTCGAGTAGCTCCACCGCCCGCCGGCGGGCCCGAGCGCGCGACTGTCCTTCGATCAACAGCGGCATCATCACGTTTTCCACCGCGTCGAAATCGCCCAGCAGATAGTGAAACTGAAATACGTAACCGATCGCCCGGTTGCGCAACGCCGCAAGTTCGCGTCCGCCTAGCGCGAGCAGGTCGCGGCCGTCGAGCACGATTCTCCCGGCGTCGGGACGGTCGAGAGCTCCAAGCAAGTGCAACAGGGTACTCTTGCCGACCCCCGATTCTCCGACGATCGCAACGCTGTCCGCCGCGTCCACCACCAAATCCACTCCTCGCAACACCTCGATCACGCGCCGGCCATCGTCGAACGACCGCCGCAGGCCTCGCACCTCGAGTACCGCCGGCCCAGCTTCATTCATAGCGTAGCACTTCGACGGGTACGACCCGCGCCGCCTTCCACGAAGGAAATAGACAGGCTGCCAGACAGATCACCACGGACGCCGCCGCGACGGCGAGGAAGTTCGACGCCACAATACGCACCGGCAACGTGGAGACGTAAAAGACACCTTCCGGCAGACCGATCAGCTCGTAGCGATCGAGCGCCAGGCAGCTCAAATAGCCTCCAAGGGCCCCGAGTACGGTGCCGAGAACACCGATCAACAGGCCCTTGGCGAGAAAGATCATCGCAACACTGGCGTCGGTCGCACCCATCGCCTTGAGCACGGCAATGTCCCGGTGCTTCTCGAGCACGACCATGTAGAGCGTCGCGACGATCGTAAACGCCGCAACCAGAATGATCAGCAACAACACCAGGAAGTACACGGTCTTCTCCAGCCGCAGCGCTTGAAAGACGTTGCGATGGACTTCCGTCCAACTGCGCGCCCAGTACGGGAGTCCGAGCTGCTGGTTGAGCGACTCGGCGACCTCGGGCGCTGCGTACGGATCGTCGAGCACCGCCTCGACACCCGTCGCCGCACCTCCGAGCCCGAGAAGCGCGCGGGCGTCGTCGATCGACGTGTAGATCAAGCCGGCGTCGTACTCGACCATCCCCGAGTCGTAGATCGCGACCACTGCGAACCGCCGGCTGCGCGGAAGTGCTCCGAGCGGGCTCGCCGCCAACGCCGGAACCATCAACGTGATCCGCTCCCCCCGGGCTACCCCGAGACGACGTGCCAGCTCGCGACCGATCATCACCGGCGGCAGCCGCGCCCCCTCCATGGGCACCCGGTGCGCCAGCGAGGTCACCTCCCCCTCGACGACGAAGCGGGCGATGCCATGAACGCCCGAGGTCCGGTCCGGCTCCACACCGTGCAGGTACACTCCAAACATGCGGCCGTTGCCGGTGACCAACACCTGCGCGGCGACCACCGGGGCCGCAGCGACGACATGCGGCATCGAAGCCGCCGCCCGCACCACGTCTTCAGGATGTTCGAGAAGACCGCCGAGTCGGTCCTCCACGCGAACGTGCGGATTGAGGCCGAGCACGCGCGCGCGCAGATCCTCCTCGAAGCCGGTCATGACCGACAGGACGATCGTGAGGACCATGACCCCGAGCAGCACGCTCAGCGTCGAAATGACCGTGATGACCGAAACGAACCGCTCCTTGCGACGCGATCGCAAGTAGCGCAGGCCTACGAACAGCTCCCACCCCATGCCGATCGCGAGTCAGTCGTCCCGGCGCGGCCGCATATGCGGAAACAGGATTACTTCGCGGATCGAAGTCGCTCCGGTGAGCAACATCACCAGGCGGTCGATTCCAATCCCTTCGCCTGCAGTGGGCGGCATTCCATACTCGAGGGCCTCGATGAAATCCCGGTCCATACGGTGCGCCTCCTCATCACCAGCCTCGAGCTGCTTGAGCTGCGCGAGAAACCGCTCGTACTGCTCTTCGGGATCGTTGAGTTCCGAAAACCCGTTGGCGATCTCCCGGCCCGCCACGTACAGCTCGAAGCGGTCGGTGAACCCGGGGCACTCGTCGCTCGCTCTCGCCAAGGGCGACACCTCGACGGGGAAGCCGGTGACGAACGTCGGTTGTACGAGTTTGTCCTCGACCAGCACTTCGAAGACATCGGCCAGCAAGCCGAGTCCTTCGCGCCGCTCGCTCGGCTCGATGCCGAGTTCATCGGCCAGCCGCTCGAGACAAGCGCGGTCGGCAGCCTGCTCGACCGACAGCGAGGAGTGCTCTGCAACCGCTTCCGCCATCGACAGGCGGCGGAACGGCGGCCGGTAGTCGATCTTCGCTCCGCCGAACTCCACGATCGTACCGCCGTGCAGGTCGAGCGCGAGCCGAGACAGGAGCTCCTCGGTCAGCTCCATCAGCGTCTCGTAGGTCGCGTAGGCCTGGTAGAACTCACACATGGTGAACTCGGGGTTGTGCTCGCTCGACATGCCCTCGTTGCGGAAGTTGCGATTGAGTTCGAACACCT
>CAZQYE010000022.1:0-18220 GCA_964597375.1 uncultured Myxococcales bacterium | reverse complement strand
GGCCCACGCAATCGACACGCCGTCGAACGTCGACGTCCCCCGGCCGATTTCGTCGAGGACGACGAGGCTTTTTTTCGTCATGTTGCGCAGGATCGCCGCCGTCTCGGTCATCTCGACCATGAACGTCGACTGGCCCGCGACGAGGTCGTCGCTGGCGCCGATGCGCGTGAAGATCCGATCCACGAGCGGAATGCGCGCGGCCGCCGCCGGAACGAACGACCCGCAGTGCGCCAGCAACACGATCAGCGCCACCTGGCGCAAGTAGGTCGATTTGCCCGCCATGTTCGGGCCGGTGATCACCAGCAGGCTCGGACCGTCGCCGCCGAGGCGGCAGTCGTTCGGCACGAATCGCTGTCCCAGCACGCTTTCGACCACCGGATGCCGCCCCTCCTCGATACACAGCCCCCCACCGCGCACCAGTTCGGGCCGGACGTAGCCGCGCCGGTGAGCGGTCTCGGCCAAGCCCGCGACGACGTCGATCGTGGCTAGCGCCGCCGCGGTCCGGGCCATGGCGTCGAGATGGCCGGCGCACCGCTCGACCAGTCCATCGAACAAGTGCCTCTCGAGAACCGCCAGCCGTTCTTCGGCGCCCAGTACTTCGGCCTCGCGCTGCTTGAGATCCGGCGTGATGTAGCGCTCGGCGTTGGCAAGCGTCTGCTTGCGTTCGTACTCGGGCGGTACGCGGTCGTGGGCCGCCCGTGAGACTTCGATGAAGTATCCGAAGACCTTGTTGTAACCGATCTTCAGATTCCCGATCCCGGTTCTGCGGCGCTCTGCGCTCTCGAACTCGGCCATCCAGTCCTTCCCGCCGCTGCTTATGGCGCGCAGGCGATCGACCTCCTCGTGGTACCCCGCACGGATGACCGGCCCGCGCCCAAGCGCCGCCGGAGGCTCGTCGACCAAGGCTCTGCTCAGCTCGTCGGCGAGTTCCGGCAGGGAATCGAGATCGCGCGCAGCGCGCTCGAGCAACGCGCCCAGATCGCGCCCGCTCAAGAGTCCGGCGACTTCGCCGACTCCGCGCAGCGCTTGCACCAGCCGACCGAGGTCGCGCGGCGTGGCCGAACGTGCTCCGATGCGCCCGCCGAGCCGTTCGAGGTCGCCGACCGCGCGCAGCCGTTCGCGGACTTCCATGCGCAGGGCCGCGTCCTCGACCAAGTACTCGACGGCGTCGAGGCGCGCGCCGATCGCATCGGCACCGGCAAGCGGCCGCAACAGCCACTGTCGCAGCCGGCGTTTGCCCATCGGCGTGACGGCCTCGTCGAGCACCGCTAAGAGCGATCCCTTGCGCTTGCCGCGACTCGACTCGACGAGTTCGAGGTTGCGGCAAGTCGCCCGGTCGATGCGAACGAACCTCCGGGAGTGCAGGTACTCGGGTGCTCTCAGGTGATCCCTCGCCGCTGGATGGGTCGCGGCCAAGTAGGAATCGAGTCCGGCGATCGCCGCGCGCGCCGAGTCGCCGGCTTCCGCCGGAGGCTCGAGTCTGGCTTCCCCGACCCCGCCGGCCGGCGCTCCGCACCGGGATACCAAGGACGAACCCGCAGCGCGCACCAAGCGCTCGGCGAGCCGCTCGTCGATGTCCGGATCGAGCAGCAGTTCACTGGGAGCCAGGCGCGCGAGCTCCTCTTCGACCGCCTCCGGGCCGTCGACCTCCGTCACCGCGACCTCGCCCGTGGAGAAATCCGCCCAGGCCAACGCCCAAAAGGACTGGCCCGCCGAAACGCAGGCCAGGAAATTCGCACGATCGGGCGCCAGCGCATCTTCGTCGAGGGTCGTTCCCGGAGTGATGACGCGCGTCACTTCGCGGCGGGCGATGCCCCGCCGCGGAAGTTCCATCTGCTCGCAAATCGCGACCTTGACGCCCGCCTCGAGCAGTTTTGCGATGTACCCGCGCGCCGAGTGATAAGGAACCCCGCACATCGGTATGGGATGCTCGTCGTTGCGGTTGCGCGACGTAAGAGCGATGTCGAGCAGACTCGAAGCGCGCTCGGCATCCTCGAAAAACATCTCGTAGAAGTCACCGAGCCGGAAGAACAGAATCGCGTCCTCATGCCGGCGCTTGATCTCGAGGTACTGCCGCATGACCGGTGTCAACTTGGCACCGGAAACGGGCGATGTCGTCGGCACACGCTGTGGCTTTGCGGCACTCAAGGCTGACTAGACTCCGGCAGCGGAACATCCCGCGCGCAAGGCGCGCCGCCGCCCCGCGCCCGGGTCGGGCGGCGCAGCGCCCAGCCGGCCGACCGCGGCGTCAGGACTCGACGGCCGAGGCGACCGGGCGCTCCTCCTCTCCGCCGTCGGCTCCAGCGTCGGCCGGAGCCTCCGGTGTGACTTGTTCGGCACGCGTTTTTTCGAGTTCGGCGCGAGCCTCGTCGCGCTCCTGCCGGTAGCGCTCACGTTCCTCGGCGGCTTGCGCGAGCTCGGCGGCAAGCCGTTTCTTCTCCTTGTCGGCCCGTCGCAGGCCGCGGCGCAGGCGCGCTTGTTCGAACAGCGCCCCGAACCCTCCGATCAGCACCCCGAGCACGAGGGAGCCAAGCACCAATACGAACAGCGGAAGCTCGAGCGATCGCGTTGCGGGCCAACCGGCAACCGGGAGATCCGGTAGAAACACCAGCGACACTTCCTGAACGTTCGCACTAGCGAGAAACACCGCAGCGATGAACAGCAACGCGATGACAACGGTACGAATGACTCTCATGCTAGGACTCCTCGAAGTAGGGTAGAAGGCGCCGGTACGTCTCCTCGAGATGCTGCGGAATCACTCGAGTCTCGGCAAGCAGCGGCATGAAGTTCGTGTCGCCTTCCCATCTCGGCACCACGTGCCAGTGAAGGTGCTCGGCGAAGCCGGCTCCCGCCGTGCGGCCGAGGTTCATGCCGATGTTGAATCCGTGCGGCGAGAACTCAGCCTCGAGCGCGGCGACCACCTGCTGCAGGGCGGCCTGCAGGGCTGCCGCGGTATCGGCGGGCAGTCGAGCGAAGTCGGCCGTGTGTGTGCGCGGCGCGACCATCACGTGGCCGTTGGCATACGGGTACAGGTTCATCATGATCGAAACCTGATCGCTGACCAGCAGCACGAACTCGTTGCGCCGCGCCGCTTCGTCACGCGCAGGCTTGTCGCAGAAGATACAAGCCGGAGCCGCGGGCGCCTTCTCGATGTACGCAAGCCGCCACGGCGCCCAGAGAACACGCACGGATGACGACTCAGGCGGGCGTCGACCCGCGGCCGACCCGCCCTTCGGAGGCCCCTTCGCCGACCCGCGCCCCGCGGTCGACGCGCTCGCGCAGCTCCTTGCCGACTTTGAAGAAGGGCACGCGCTTGGCCGCAACCGCTACGATCTCGCCGGTCTTCGGGTTGCGCCCTTCCCGTGCCCTGCGATGTTTGACCACGAAGCTGCCGAATCCCCGGATCTCGATGCGCTCGCCGTTGCACAGCGCCTCGGTCATGCTGTCGAACACCGCGTTGACGATGATCTCGGCATCCCGACGCGCGTAGGACGGATAGAGGCGAACGATCTCGTCGATGAGGTCTCTTTTCGTCATGGTACCGCCGCTCCGGAACACATTGGGCCGTCACTCGCCCTCGTCCTCGGACTCCCCTTCCTTGGATTTCCCGGACTTCCCACGCACCAGTTCCCGGTTGATCAGGTCGCCGAGCGTCAGCCGTGAGGAACCCGACGACTGCGACATGTAGCGCTTCATCTCTTCTTGGTCTTGCGAGTCGAGCAGCGAGCGGACGCTCAGGGCGATGCGCCGCGCCTTACTGTCGACTTGAAGAACCTCCGCCTCCACTTCCTGCCCGGGCTGGTAGTGGTCGGCCGGGCTGTCCACCCGCTCGCGCGAGAGCTGGGAAACGTGGATCATTCCTTCGACCCCCTCGTCGAGCTCGACGAAGACGCCGAAGTCCGTGACGTTCGTGACCTTCCCGCGAACACGGCTTCCCGGTGGATAGCGCGACTCCATGTCCGCCCACGGGTCGGAGGCGAGCTGCTTGAGCCCGAGAGACAGGCGCTCGCCCTGAACGTCGATGTTGAGAACCACCGCTTCGACCTCGTCTCCCTTCTTCAACACCTCGGAGGGATGCCGAACCTTCTTCGTCCAGTGCATGTCCGAGATGTGAATCAGCCCGTCGATCCCTTCCGCGACGTTGACGAACGCGCCGAAGTCGGTGAGGCTCGTTACCTTGCCGCGTACGGTCGTACCCACCGGGTGTTCGATGGGCAACAACTCCCACGGATTGGGCGAGGCCTGCTTCAGACCGAGGGAGATTCGGCGGTTGGCCGGATCGAGACCGAGTACGACCGCGTCCACCTCGTCACCGACCGAGACGATTTTCGATGGATGCGTCACGCGCGAGGTCCAAGACATCTCGGAGACGTGGACCAGGCCTTCGACGCCCGGCTCGATCTCGACGAACGCGCCGTAGTCGGTGAGGCTCACGACTCGGCCATGAACTCTGCTGCCAGGGAAGAGGCGCTCGGCGATCGTCAGCCACGGGTCCTCCTGCAACTGCTTCATGCCGAGCGAGATCCGGTCGTTCTCGGCATCGTACTTGAGAACCACGACCTTCACCCGATCGCCGGGCGAAACGACCTTCGAGGGGTGGGCCACACGCCCCCATGCCATGTCCGTGACGTGGAGTAACCCGTCGATCCCGCCGAGGTCCACGAACGCACCGTAGTCGGTCACGTTCTTGACCGTTCCCTCGAGGATCACCCCTTCCTCGAGGATTTTGAGCGTCTGGCTCTTGAGTTCTTCGCGCTCTTTCTCGAGCAACAACTTGCGCGATACGACGACGTTGCCCCGCGCGCGGTTGCACTTGATGACGACGAAGTCGCAGGTTTCTCCGATGTACCGGTCGAGGCCTTTGCCCGGACGGATATCGACGTGCGAGCCGGGCAAGAATGCGGTGACACCGATGTCCACGCTGAGCCCACCTTTCACGCGGTCGACGATGGTTCCGCGAATCGGTGTCCCCTCGCGGTAGGCGCTTTCGACCTGGCGCCACACGGCCGATTGCCGCGCGCGGGAATAGGAAAGCTGAACCTGCCCGTTCTCGTCGCCCACGGACTCGACGTAGACTTCGATCTCGTCCCCCACGGCGACTTGGGGCTCTCCACCCGACTCGGCGAACTCGGCGAGCGGGATGACGCCCTCGGACTTGTATCCGATGTCGACGGTGACGTTTTCTTCGTCGACCGCGAGGACTCGTCCCTTGACGATCTCGCCCCGCTCTATCGTGCTCGACTGCAGGCTCGCTTCGAAAATCTCTTGGAAGCTCTGTGCATCCTCCTGCTGCTCGTTCGTTTCGCGATCAGCCGTCTCCTCTAGCATGTTGAAAAAAAAATCCTCCTGATGGGCGCGGGCGACGCCTGCGCCAAGCAGTGGCATATCGTTCCCGGGCGGCCGTTTCAAGGGAAAACCTCAGTTTTTCTGTCGCTTTTTCGCCCGGCGCCGCTCGGCCTCGGCCACGATGCGGGTCACGACTTCGTCCTGCGACAGCCGCGTCGAATCGAGCCGAACGGCGTCTTCGGCCGGTCGCAGCGGCGCCACCGCCCGGTTCCGGTCGCGCTGGTCCCTCTCGGCGATGGCGCGGCGCAGCCGTTCGTACTCGGCAGTGCCCGCTCTCGCACCGAGATCGCGCGCGCGCCGCCGCAGACGCTCCTCCGGATCGGCGTCGAGAAACACCTTGAGATCGGCGTCGGGAAATACGACCGTCCCCATGTCCCGCCCTTCAGCCACGGCACCCGGCGGCGCGGCCGCAGCTCGCTGCAAATCGACCAGCGCCCGGCGCACGGCCTCGAAGCGCGACGCCCTCGAGGCAGCGTCGCTTACCTCGGGAGAGCGAATTCGGTCCCGGACGTCGCGACCGTCGAGCAGCACCGCACCGCCCGTGCCGAGCTCGATTCGGTGCTTGACGGCAAGTTCGGCCAGACCGCGCTCGTCGTCGAGGTCCACCCCGTCTTCGATGCCGGCCAGCGCGAGGGCTCGATAGAGCGCTCCCGAATCGAGGTACCGCAAGCCGAGACGATCGGCCACGGCACGCGCGGTAGTGGATTTACCGGCGCCGGCTGGGCCGTCGATCGTGACCACGAAGCTGCCGGCGGTCATCGTCCCAACTCCTCGAGCTGCTCGAAGAAACCCGGGTAGGACACCGCCACGGACTGAGCACCGGCGACGTCGATCGGTTCCTTGCACGCAAGCGCCGCCACCGCCGCCGCCATCGCAATGCGATGGTCCCCATGACTGTCCACGAGCGTGCCACCGACAAAACGACCGCCATCGATGACCATCCCGTCGGGAAGTTCTTCGGCACGCACGCCGAGAGCGGCGAGCAGTGCCACGGTCGCCGAAATGCGATCGCTTTCCTTGACGCGCAGCTCGCCGGCCCCGCGAACGACCGTCCTTCCCCGGGCGCTCGCCGCGACCACCGCAAGGATCGGAATCTCGTCGATCAGTGAGGGTACTTGCTCGGGCTCGATCTCCACCCCTCGCAGAGCGGCGAACGTGCAGCAAACGTCTCCGACGGGTTCGCCGCCGCTCTCTCCCTTTCGCCGTACCTCGATCGCCGCCCCCATGCGCTTGAGCACTTCGAGGAACGCCGTCCGCGTCGGATTGAGACAAACCCCCTCGACCGTCACTTTCGAGTCGGGCACGAGCGCCGCCGCCGCGAGCAAGAACGCGGCCGACGAGGGGTCTCCGGGAATGTTCACGTCGCTGGCACGCGGAACGATCGGCCCCTCGAGAGAGACCGTTCGCTCGACGCGCTCGATACGAACCCCCATCGCTCCCAGCATGCGCTCGGTGTGATCGCGCGACAGCAGAGGTTCGCACACCGTCGTGACACCGCCGGCCTGCAGGCCGGCGAGCAACAGTGCAGTCTTCACTTGAGCACTGGCGATCTCGAGGTCGTGCCGAACGCCGCGTAGCCCGCTCCCGCCGCCCACCCGCACCGGTGCGTGCCCATCGGTGGTCTCCACGCGAGCGCCCATCCTGCGCAACGGCGCCGCAACCCGCTCCATCGGCCGGCGTCGCAGCGACGCGTCCCCGTCGAGCCCCGCGGAGAACTTCTGCCCCGCCAGCAGGCCCATCATCAACCGCATCGTCGTACCGGAGTTCCCGCAATCGATGACACCGCGGGGCGGCCGGAACTCCAGCCCGCAGCCCTCGATCACCCAGACGTCGCCCTCGCGCCGAACGCCCGCGCCGAGCTCGCGCACCGCAGCGACGGTCGACATGACGTCGGCCCCTTCGGGCAGCCCGGCAATACGCGCCCGTCCGCCGGCGGCTGCGTTGAACAAGACGGCGCGATGGCCGATCGACTTGTCCCCGGGCACACGGGCGGTGCCCGCCAGCGCCGCCGTCGCCGGGCGAACCGTTCGCACAGACTGCATCAACTCAGGATACCCGCTTATTCTTCAAATGCTTCCCGCTATCCGTTCAACCGTCTCTTGAACTTGTTGGCTCGGCCGATCCGCGCGCGCAGGTCTTTCTCGTCCCCGCCTCGGACCGCCTCGCACCACGCGCCCCACTCCCGCGCAAAAGCGTCCATTCGGTCGGCCAGGGCCTCGCGGTTGAGCTTGGCGATGGCGGCCCACATGTCGGCGTCACTAGCCGCCAGCCGGGTCGTGTCTTTGATGCCCGCGCCGGCGAGGCGGACGACCTCGTCGGCGAGCGGTTCGGCACCAACCGTCGCGGCAAGGCAATAGGCGACCATCTGCGGCAGATGGCTCGACGCCGCCACGATTCGATCGTGCAGTTCCGGCTCCATTTCGAGGACCTCGGCACCCGTGGCGCCCCACAACCCCCGTACCAGGTCGACCGCGTCGCGGGCGCTCTCGCGCGTCGGCGTGACCACGGCGACCTTGCCGCGGAACAACTCGGCGTCGGCCAGTGCGGCGCCCGTCCCCACCCCGCCGGCCATCGGATGACCGCCGACGAAACGGTCACCGATTCCGAGGCCTTCGGCACGGCGGCAGAGCGGAGCCTTGACGCTGCCGACGTCGGTCACGACGGCTGCTTCACCGAGCCTGGGCGCAATGCGCTCGAGCAGGTCGAGGCACGAGTCGACGGGAGCTCCGAGCACGACTAGATCCGCGCCGGCGACGGCCGCCACCGGGTCATGCCCGATCTCGTCGACCAGACCGGCCGCGAGCGCCTGTTCGAGGTTGGTCCGGCCTCGACCAACGCCCACCACTCGGCGCAGAACACCGGCGCGCCGTCCGGCCGCAGCCAACGAGCCGCCGATCAAGCCGGTACCGATCACCACGGTTCGTTCGATCTCGAGCGTCATCGGTTCTCCTCGCTCAACACCTGCCTGAGCACCTCGATACAGCGCCGATTCTCTTCCTCGGTTCCCGCGGTGACGCGGATCATCGACGGCATGCGGTAGGCGTTCATCGGCCGAACGATCACCCCATGTTGCAGCATCGCGGTAGCGACGCGAGCGCCGTCGCCGACGTCGACCAAGACGAAGTTGGCCTGGCTCGGTACGAACTCGAGCCCGAGTTCGGAAAATGCTTCGGCAAACATCCGCAGCCCCTGCCAGGCGGTGCGACGCGAACGCTCGACATGGTCTTCATCCGAAAGAGCTGCGAGCGCAGCCGCTTGCGCGAGGCTGTTTACACTGAACGGCGCCCGTACCCGTGCCATCGCGTCGATCAATTCGCGGGAGCCGGCGGCGTACCCGATCCGCAAGCCGGCGAGCCCGTAGATCTTCGAGAACGTGCGCAACACGAGAACGCCGGGATGGCGCTCGAGGTCGCAGATCGCGTCCGGATACTCGGGGTCGCAAGCGTATTCGGCATAGGCTTGATCGACGGCGACGATCACGCCGGCCGGGATCCTGTCGAGAAACGCATGCCACTCGGCGCGCCGAAAAATGGTACCGGTCGGATTGTTCGGGTTCGCCAAGAACACCACCCGAGTGCGCTCTCCCACCGCCGCAGCAATCGCTTCGAGGTCGTGCGAGAAGCCCTTCGCCGCGACCTCGACCGGCTCAGCGCGGCAAGTGCGAGCAACCAAGTCGTAGATCAGGAACGCACCTTCGGAGAAGACCACCTGCTCGCCCGGCCCAACGAACGTACGCACTACGAGTTCGATCAGCTCGTTCGACCCGTTGCCGAGCAACACCCGATCGGACTCCACACCCAGGCGCTCGGCGAGCGCCGCCCGCAGGACGACGCCCGAACCGTCCGGGTATCGATGGACGTCGGCGAGCGCTCTACGAATGGCCTCGAGCGCCAGCGGTGAGGGGCCGAGGGGATTCTCGTTCGACGCCAGTTTGATCGCGCGAATCCCGAGTTCGCGCTCTACTTCTTCGATCGGCCGCCCGGGCCGGTAGGGCTCGAGTTCCAGAATGTGCGGTGGAATCGGCGGTTTCATCGTTGTTTCTCAGTTCGCTTGCACGCGCGCGGTCGCTGCCGAATCAGCGCCCCGGCACGCGCCGCTTCACGCAGCAACCGGGTACGAACCCAGGACCTTGGTCGAAATCGCGATGCGCTCGACGCGGGCCAGCGCACGTTTGAGCCGGCGGCCGTGAACATGGCCGACGACGTCGATGAAGAAACTGTACTCCCACGGGCGTCCGGG
This sequence comes from uncultured Myxococcales bacterium, assembly GCA_964597375.1. Lineage (GTDB taxonomy): Bacteria > Desulfobacterota > Binatia > UBA1149 > SPBQ01 > CAZQYE01. Next base: position 8,635 of record CAZQYE010000022.1, on the reverse strand, counting down.
TAAGGGGCGCGACTCGATCATCGACAAGTTCACACCGTTGGCCGAAAACGGCTCCAAGACCCTCCCCAGAATCCCGACTTCGTCGTGAACGGAGATGACCAACGACGTCCGGTCGTTGCCGCTCGGCGCCGGCATTGGATCGTCGCCGACGACGAGGAATCGAGTCTTGTTGCCCGGTTCATCCTGGATCGCCGCAGCCACGGTCTTGAGACCGTAGACGCGAGCAGCGGCCGCACTCGCGATCGCGGCAAGCTCCTTACGGCGCGCGGCACGCGCGGCCGCGTCGGCCGTGCTTGCGGCCTGCTCGGTCGTAACGCCCGGAAAGTGTTGAGCGAGATAGCGCCGGCACTGCGCCAGCGGTTGCGGGTGCGAGACGATGCGCCGGACGTCCTCGGCCCGCCCGGTCTTCGAGAGCAACCAGTGTTCGATCGGAACCGTGATCTCGGCAACCACGTGCAGGCGCGTCGACGCCAGTGCATCGAGAGTCGGCGTGACCGCCCCCTCGGTCGTGTTCTCGATCGGCACCACCCCGTAGCAAGCGCGACCCGCTTCGACACTGGCGAAGACATCCGCAATGGTCTCGACCGGCTCGTACTCGGCGGTGCTTCCGAACTGTTTGAGCGCCGCTGCATGAGAGAAGGTTCCCTCCGGCCCGAGAAACGCGACGCGCGTTGGGTGCTGCATGGCCCTGCATGCGGACACGATTTCGCGAAAAATCGCCTCGACGGCCTTGTCCGACAGCGGTCCTGGGTTGGCCGCCTTGACGGCACCGAGAACGGCGCGCTCGCGGCCCGCGTCGAGAACACCTCGAGAACGCCGGCTCTTCGCCTCTCCGATCTGCTGAGCTACGCGGGCACGTTGCGCCAGCAATTTGAGAATCTTGGCGTCGATCGCATCGATCTCCCGCCGCAGCTCGGACAGTGTCTTGCGTTTGGCCAACGAACAGCACCCCCACCCGGCGACAGCAGGCACCGGCAACCAATGCGGCCGCCGGCCCCGTCGGGCACTCGGCTAGCCGAAGACCCCTGGCTTTGCAACAAACGCGTTCGCCGTGCGGCTTCGACGGTCAGTGCGACGCAAGGAACCGCTCCGCAAGACGCTCGATCGCCGAGACATCGCCGGCTGCAACGGGCACCGTGTCCATCTGCCCTCGCAGCCACACGAGCTGTCGCCGCGCGTAGCGCCGTGTCGCCACCGTGATGCGTTCCGCCAAGTCCTCGACGCGTAGTTCGCCGGCCAGACACTGCCAGGCCTCGCGGTAACCGATGGCCGCAAACGCCGGCAACTCGCGCCCGTAGCCGCGGCGAGCTAGCTGCCGTACCTCCTCGAGCAACCCGGCACGGACCATCGCCCGGCTGCGTTCGGCGATCCGGCGGTGAAGAACCTCGCGGGCGACGGTGGGCTCGATCAGAAGCGCTTGGAAGGGACGCTCGCGCAACCCGTGTTCGGCGTGCCAATGCGACAGAGGCCGCCCGGTGAGCTCATAGACCTCCAGCGCCCGTACGGTGCGCACCATGTCGTTGGGGTGAATGCGCTCGGCACTGGCCGGGTCCACCCGGCGCAGCCTATCTCGCAGGGTCCCGGGCCGCTTGCGTTCTTCGTCGGCGAAGCGCCGCCGCAATTCTTCGTCGGCCGCCGGGCCGGGGAACAGTCCACGGAGCAGACTCCGCAAATACAGCCCGGTGCCCCCGCAGACGATTGCCGTTTTCGAGCGGGCCTCGATCTCGGCCAGGGCATCGAGTGCCGCGGCACGCCAGCGGGCGACGTCGAACGGCTCGTCGGGGTCGACGACGTCGATCAGGTGATGGCGGATCTCGGCACGCAGGGCCGCGGGTGGCTTGGCGGTTCCGACGTCCATGTAGCGGTAGACTTGGCGTGAATCGGCACCGACGACCTCGCCGTCGAAACGCCTGGCAAGATGCGCGGCGAGCTCGGTCTTGCCGATCGCCGTCGGTCCGACGACGAACAGAACCCGCTCGGGTAGGCGAGAACGGCCCACGGCCCGACCTCAGCGTCCAAACAGTCGCTCGATCCGAGCGCGCGGCAGGCGGCGCGCTACCGGGCGCCCGTGGGGACAGCAAGCGCTGAAGGCGACCTCTCGGGCCTGCTCGAGCAACGCGGTCGCCGCCGCGGCATCGAGCCGCTGTCCGACGCGTACCGCCGCATGGCAGGCGACGGTCGCCATGACCCGTTCGCCGAACCTACCGCCGTCGGCGCCCGCGACCATGTCGGCAACCACCCGTTCGGCAACCGCCTTCGGGTCCGCCCCCGAGACAATCGACGGGACCGCGCGCACCAACGCCTCCTCCTCACCGAACACGTCGATTTCCCAGCCGGCCCGCTCGAGGTCCGCCGCAAGACGCTCGACCGCCTCTACGCCCTCGGCGCCAACCGGTACCGCCACCGGCGCGAGCAACCGTTGACTCGACACGGCGCCGGCCTCGAGGTCCGCCATCAGCCGCTCGAACAGCACGCGCTCGTGCAGAGCGTGCTGGTCGACGAGAAGCAGGTCGTCCCCGTCCTCACACACGATGTACCCGCTGAACACTTGTCCGACCACGCGCGGGATCGCCTCGCGGCCGAGTGGCAACTCCGCGGGCGGCTCTGCCACGGTCCGCTCGCGGCTGCCCCCGCGGATTTCGTCTTCGCTTGCCAGGTTGCCGGCCCGCCGGTCGCCGCCTGCCGCCGGGCGAACGCTCCAGCCCTCCGCCGGTGCCTCGGCCGATGACCACGAAGGTGCCGGCGCACCCACGACCCCCGGCCGGCTGCGGCGGCGGCCGGCCGCCCGAAGCTCGTGTTCCTGCAACCCCCACCGTCCCAGTGGACTGCTGCGCCGGCGCAACGCCTCGCGGATCGCCTCGATCACGAAGCGCTCCACCGCGGCCCCATCCGAGAAGCGGACCTCTCGCTTGGTCGGGTGAACGTTGACGTCGAGGATTTTCGGATCGACCTCGAGAAACACCACGGCCGCAGGATAGCGACCGCGCATGAGATAGGTGCGATAGGCCTCCATCACCGCACGAAACAGAAGCCGGTCGTGCACCCAGCGACCGTTGACGAACATCGACATGCGCCGCGCGGACCCGTACGACGTGCCCGCAAGACTGATCGCCCCGTGCAAGCGCATACCGGCGTGCCGTCCGTCGACAGGAATCATCGCAGCCGCGACGTCGCGGCCGTATACCTGGGCGATCCGAACCTGAGTGTCCGACACCGGCGGGGCGTCGAGTACCGTCTTGCCGTTGCGAAGCAGACGAAAACCCACCCCCGACTCGGCCAGCGCGATTCGCCTGAGCGTGTCGGCCGCCAGGGAGTACTCGGCCGCGGGACTCTTGAGAAACTTACGCCGCGCCGGCACGTTGGCGAACAAGTCCGCCACCGTCACCCTCGTTCCACGGCGCGCACTCGCCGTCGACCGGCCGATCGTCTCCCCATGACGAACCCGGAGGGCCGTACCCACCTGTGCATCGGCCGTGCGCGAGACGATCTCGAAGTCACTGACCGCAGCGATGCTGGCAAGCGCCTCGCCACGGAAACCGAACGTTCGCACGCCGGTGAGGTCTTCGAGCGAACGGATCTTGCTCGTCGCGTGACGCGCCACCGCCAGAGCAAGCTGATCGGCCGGTATGCCGCAGCCGTCGTCGGAGACGACCAGACGGGAGCGCGGCCGCTCGTCGTACTCGACCGTGACCGTCGAGGCACCGGCATCGAGCGCGTTCTCCACGAGCTCTTTGACGACTGAGGCCGGCCGCTCGACGACTTCTCCGGCGGCGATTCCGGAGACAACGGCGTCGCTCAGGGCGACGATGCGTTCAGGGGACGACAAGGTCGCTCAGCTTGTCGGCCAGGCGCCGTTCCACCTCGGCGGCGAGGTCCTCGTACCCGCGCCGGCCGGCCATCGCATAGGTCATGCGCTTGCCGGCTTCCACCCCCGGCTGATCGAGCGCATCGACCCCGAGCAGACCGGCCATTACCAGGGTCTGGATCTCGAAGAGGAAGAACAACTGCCCCAGACTGTCCTCGTCGACGCGCGGCACCTCGACGACGCTCGTCAGCCGGCCGGCCTGTGCCAGCGCCAGCTCGGTAGCGCGTTGCTCCATGTCGAGCAGGGCTCCGAGGCCGTGTCCCGAAAGGTAGGCCAGCCCTTCGATGTCGTCGTACCCTGAGGGAATGGGAAGATCCTCGCCGTGGTCGACCACGCGCAGGAAGGTCACGACCTTGTCCCGCGGCCCCTCCACGTACAGTTGCACCTGCGAATGCTGATCCGTCGCGCCGAGCGCGCCCACCGGCGTCTGCCCCGCCTCGACGACGCGCCCATCGAGGGCTTGGCGTTTGCCCAGGCTTTCCGCCCACAACTGAGCGTACCACTCCGAGAGGCGGCGCAGGCCGTCGCAGTACGGCATGAGCACGTGAATGCTGGCGCCGCGCTCGCGCAGGGCGGCGTACAGCAACATCGCGTGAAGGGCAGCCGGATTGCGCCACGGATCTTCGAGCTTCGTATACTCGTCGATCCGCCGTGCCCCGGCGCACAACCGTTCGACGTCGAGTCCGGCCGCGGCGATCGGAAGCAGCCCCACCGCCGACAGCACGGAGAACCTCCCGCCGACCCCCGGCGGAACGGGAAGCGAGGCGAACCCCTCGTCGTCGGCCAGGGTACGCAGCGTGCCTTTCTCCGGGTCCGTGGTCACGACGATGTGCTCGTGGTAGCGGCCGGCACCCACCTTGCGAAGCAGGCGATCGCGCGCGATCAGGAACTGCGCCATCGTTTCGGCCGTCTGCCCGGACTTCGAAATGACGTTGAACGCAGTCTTTTCGAGGTCGGCCCCGGCAAGCAACGTCTCGAGCGTCACCGGGTCGATGTTGTCGACTACGTCGACCCGCATGCCCGGCTTGCGATCGGCGATGTGCGGCGCCGCCTCGACCACGGTCTTCGCGCCGAGGGCCGAGCCGCCGATGCCGAGGACGATCAGCCGGTCGAATCGTTGCTTGAGACGCTCGGCGAGCTCGGCTGCACGAGCAATGGACGCCTCGTCGTAGGGCAAATCGGTGAACGGCAGCGCGCCTTCGCGGCGCTTACGCCCGAGATCGGAGAGAACCTCGGCGGTTCGCGCAGCGAGCTCGTCGAGTTCACCCCTCCGCAGGCCGTGTTCGCCGGCCACGTGGGCGAAGAATCCGTTGACGTCGAGCCGAATGAGATGTCGTTCGTCCACGGCGCCCGGATACCAGCGGACAAGACGGTTTACAATCGCTGTTTGCCCAGCGGTCTTGAACCCCCCGGGCGAACCTGTAAGCTAGCTCGATCCTGTTTGTGAGGTAATCGCCAGTGGCCAGGGTTTGCGAGATCTGCGGTAAGCGTCGCGGGGTGGGAAACAACGTCTCTCACGCGAACAACAAGACCAAGCGCACGTGGAAGCCGAACCTGCACAAGGTTCGTGCCGTCGTGAACAAGACGCACCGCACGATTCTCGTCTGCACGCGTTGCCTGCGATCGGGCAAGGTCGTCAAGGCCGCCTGAGCCTGGTCCCTACCTAGTCGCCGTCGCGCAGTCGCGCCACGGCGTCGATCTCCAGTAAAGCACCTTTCGGCAGCGCCGCCACGGCGACCGTCGCCCGAGCCGGTGGCGGGTCGCCCACAAAGCGCGCGTACACTTCGTTGAACGCGGAAAAGTCCTCGAGGCGTGTCAAGTAGACGGTGGTCTTGACCACGTCGGCAAACGTTGCCCCGGCACTCTCGAGCACCGCTTCGAGATTGCGCAAGCAGCGTTCGGCCTGCTCTTCGACCCCACCGGCGACCAGCTCGCCCGTATCGGGATCGAGAGCGATCTGTCCCGAACACCACAACCAGCCGCCGCAGCGGACCGCCTGCGCGTACGGGCCGATCGCCGCCGGGGCGCCGGTTGCCCGTACCGCATGCAACTCTAAATCCTTCATGACCCACTCCTCGTTCACCGGGCCCGGGGCGGCAGCCCGGCCGCCGTTCTCCAACCCCGCCGCACGCCCGTAAGAGCTGGCGGCTGCGTGTCGCAACGGCAGCGATGCCCGGACGGTGCGCGTCAAGCGCGCAGCCGGCGGACGGTCTCCACTCCGCTGATGCGCTTGATCCGCTGCACCAGCGCATCGAGTTCGTCGGCGCGCGACATCCTCATCTCGAAGACGTTCAACGCCTTGCCTTCGTTCGACGTGCGAACATACGCGCGGACGATGTTGACGCCCGCAGCGGAGATCGCCTTGCTCATCGCCGCAAGCAGCCCCGGCCGGTCGGTCGACGTCACCTCGAGGCGGATCATCCGCGGTGCCCGAGCCCGCGGCTCCCACTCGACCTCGAGTCGCCGCGACGGATCGGCCGATGCGAGCCTCTCGCAGTCGGCGGCATGAATCGTCACACCGCGCCCGCGCGTCATGAAGCCGGTGATCGGCTCCCCGGGAAGCGGCTGGCAGCACTTCCCGAAACGCACCATCGTCTCCTCGGTTCCGTAGACCCGCACGTCGGGACCGGCGTCCTTCTTCTTTCCTCTGTCCCTGAATGGCAGCCAGCGGCGGAGCCCGCGGCGGGAGCGCTCCCGCTCGCCTCCGCCGCCGGGCACCAGGTACTCGATCACCTGGTGCGAGCGCAGCCGGCCGTAGCCGATCGCCTCGAACAGATCCTCCTCGCTTTCACGGCGGAAGCGCCGCAAGACTTCGGTCATTCGCCCCTCGCGCCGAAGGCGGGCGAAATCGAGCCTGTAGCGACCGAGATCGCGTTCGAGCAAGACGCGCCCGAGCGTCTGTGCCTTGGCGCGTTCCTCGGCCTTGACCACCGCCAGGATCCGTTCCCTGGCTCGCGGGGTCGTGACGAACTTCAGCCATTCTCGGGACGGCTTCTGGTCCTCGGTGGTGATGACCTCTACTTTCTGCCCGTGATGAAGCGTAGCCCGGGGTGTGACGAGTTGACCGTCGACGCGTGCAGCGGTGCAGTGGTCTCCCACTTCCGAGTGAATCCGATAGGCGAAGTCGAGGACCGTGGCCCCCACCGGCAAATGAAAGGCCTCGCCCTTCGGGGAGAAGACCATGATCTCATCGATCAGGAGATCTTCCTTGACGGTGGACAGATACTGGCGCGGATCCTCGAGGTGTCGCTGCCACTCGAGCAGCTGGTGCAACCACTCGAAACGTTCCTGCTCCTTGTCCGGCCCTCCATCTTCCTTGGCCTTGTATTTCCAGTGGGCCGCAATGCCGTACTCGGCGACTGCGTGCATCTCCTTCGTGCGGATCTGCACCTCCATCCGTTCGCCGTACGGACCGATCACGGTCGTGTGCAACGACTGGTAGCGATTGGCCTTCGGCAGCGCGACGTAATCGCGGAAGCGACCCGGAACCGGACGCCAGTTTCGGTGCACGACGCCGAGCGCGTCGTAGCAGTCGCGATCGCTGTCGACGATCACGCGAAACGCCACCAGGTCGGTGACGTCGTCGTAAGCCAGTCCCTGTTCCCGCATCTTGCGAAAGATCGAGTAACCGCTCTTCGTCCGCCCCGTGACCTCGGCATCGATCCCGGCGGCGGACAGCCGCTTGCTGAGAATCGCCGTGATCTCCCGGATGTACCCCTCGCGCTCGACCCGGTGCAGCGCGAGTTTGCGGCGCAGCTCGCCGTATTCCTCCGGCCACAGGATTCGGAACGCGACGTCTTCGAACTCCTTTTTGAGCCAGTTGATGCCGAGCCGGTGGGCCATGGGAACGTAGATATCGAGCGTTTCCTGAGCCATGCGCCGAGCCCGCTCGGGCGGCAGGTGCTCGATGGTACGCACGTTGTGCGCTCGGTCGGCGAGCTTGACGAGCAAGACGCGGATGTCCTTGGCGCTGGCCAACAGCATCTTGCCCATGCTCTTGGCCTCGGCTTCCTCGCGGCTCGACGCTTCGATGAGGCCGATTTTCGTCACGCCGTCGACCAGGTTCGCGACTTCCTCGCCGAACTCGGCTTCGATTTCCTCGAGCGTGGTGAGGGTATCCTCGACCGTATCGTGCAGCAGGCCGGTCACGACAGCGGGAACGTCGAGCCGCAGCTCGGCGAGAATCGTGGCGACGGCGAACGGATGAACGAGGTAGGGCTCCCCGGAGATCCTCTTCTGGCCGCGGTGCACTCGCGCCGAGAAGGCGTAGGCCCGCTCCACCATGTCGCAGTCCGCGTCAGGGTTGTACTCGAGGATCTTCTTGACCAGGCTGGCGACTTTCACATCGGTCCCGGCTGCTCGAATCGCCCCGCCCGGGACGACCCGTTGCAGCCCACGATCATAATCTACGGTCGGCCCGGAAATCGGCAAGCAGTCGCTCGAGCTCGCCACCGTCGAGGCGGGCGACACGGCTTCTCTCGGCCTCGACGATCGACACGACGGTCTGCACGGTCCGCGGGAGGTCGTCGTTCACCACGAGATAATCGTACGCCGTCGCCGCCTCGATCTCGCGGCACGCCCCCTCGAGGCGCCTCCGTACGGTTTGCTCGTCGTCCGTACCGCGACTGCGAAGTCGCTGCTCGAGGCTGTCCCGCGACGGCGGGATCAAAAAGATCGCGACGGCGTCCGGATAGGCGGCTTTGATTTGCCGCGCGCCCTGCACGTCGATGTCGAGCAACAGGTCCTCGCCCGCTTCGAGCGCTTGCTCGA
>CAZQYE010000021.1:0-18549 GCA_964597375.1 uncultured Myxococcales bacterium | reverse complement strand
AGGACCCGCGGGTCGCCCTCCGAGTAGAGATCGAGTTTCGAGATGTCCTCGCTGCCGATCAGCACCGACGTGTCCTGGTTGTTCGGGTCGACCGGCGGCACCACACCGATGCCGATGCGGTGTCGCTTCGAAAACCGCTTGGTGACGACCGGGACTTCTTCGTATCGGCCGCCGTACTCTTCTTCGAGACGGAAGCGGCAGACCGGACACAGGTCGCCCTCGATGTGTACCCCGAGCATCTTGGAGAACTCCTTGCGCAAGTGACGGGGGATGAGGTGCAGCGGTTCTTCGTGCATCGGGCATCCCTCGATGGCGTAGATCGGCGGTCCGTCCTCGAGTGCCGACTCGATCTTTTCGATCAGAGAGGATTTACCCGAGCCGACGGGGCCCATGAGATAGAGGACCTGCCGCGATTCCTCGCCCTTGAGGGCCGCCGAGTGGAAGTAGCGGACAATCTGCGACACCACTTTCTCGATGCCGAAGAACTCGGAGGCGAAGAAGTCATAGATCTTGGAAGCACCGTCGATCGGCGCCGGCTGGGATTCGCTTTCCGGGAAATCGCGGGCACCCGCGGCCATGATGAGGTCGTAGATGCGCGCATGCGCGAGCTTGGGGAGAGACGGGTCCTCCTTGACCCGTTCGAGATAGTCGAGAAACGAACCTCGCCACTGATCCATCGTCGTGGCGGCTCGATCGGACTTGATCAGATCTTCGAAGCTCGTCTGCTGCGTCATGGCTCGCTCCTTGCCCAGTGCCTCGCCCGGCGGTTCGTGCGACACGTCGTCTCTGCTTCACTCAGTTGAGACGTTCCCGCGCGGCGTTCGTTTCGACTTTTGTTGGTGTTAAGTCATCCTTATCCTCACTCCCACATTATCCGCTCCAGCGTCCCGGGGGGCAAGACAAGAACACGCCCGCAGACGAACGAATGATCATTTGTTTTGCGTGTCGCCGCGCCGCGCAGGATCGATTGCGCAAACGCTGTAGGCGTTCGTGCGGCTTACGCGTTGCCTTGTGCGGGTCGCCCCGCCCGATCATGGAACGCGTTGCACAAAAATCCGCCTTGCCGTGCTTATGACGCGCTGCTGTATGACGTGTTCCGTCGCGGGCGGACGATTCCGAGAGCACGATTCGCTGCAACGAAGCTGGGCCACCTTCGGGGGAGCGGCGCTGCCCGCCCTCCGGCGGTGGCGCTTAGGCGAGGTTTGCGAGATTGGCCGCGGCCGGACCGATTTCGGGCGCCGGCGCGCTGCGGCGCTCTAGCCAGTAGGAGATCTTCCCCGTCAACACGCGCGGATCCACAACGGGTTTGGCTACGTAGTCGTCTGCTCCGGCCTTAAGACAACGTTCCCGGTCGCCGTCGAGGCAGGCGGCGGTCAGCGCAATGATCGGCATGGAGCCGCCGTCGCCGGGCAAAGCGCGAATGGCCGCGATCGCCTCGTAACCGTCCATCACGGGCATCATCATGTCCATCAGGATCAAGTCGGGACGGTGCTCGTGCACCGCGGCGAGGGCCTCGCGGCCATTGGCCGCCTCGCGAATGTCGCGGACTCCCATGCGCCGCAATCGGTACGCGACGACCTTGCGCGCGTCTTCGTTGTCTTCGACGATTAGGATACAAACGCCGTCGATCGCGGTCATCCCGACTATCATACGCTCTCGTGCCTGCAGCCCGCGACCCGAATCTTCCGTTCGGGCTCTCTCCAACCTTTCCCCACCGCGAGGCGTAGAAGGCGATGGCCGCGCTTGCGGCGCTCGTGTGACAGGATCGCATGCAGGCGGCATGCGGGTCAACACAGGGAGCGCCGATCGCTGTCGCCGCGGTGCGGGATTCGTTGACCCGCTTGCCCGGGCGTGGTTCATTGCCAGCGTGAAACGAGTTCGCACCCGCTTTGCTCCCAGCCCTACCGGACACCTCCACCTGGGCGGGGCCCGAACGGCCTTGTTCAACTATTTGTTCGCCCGGCATCACGCGGGAACGTTCGTCCTGCGGATCGAGGACACCGATCGGCAGAGATCCCGTCCTGAGTTCGTGGACGCGATTTTAGAGGGGCTCGATTGGCTCGGGCTGGACTACGACGAAGGCCCCGTCTTTCAGTCCGAACGAGGGGATCTGTACCGGCGGAAAGTCGAAGAGCTGCTCGCAGGAGGCCACGCGTACTACTGCTTCTGCCCGCCCGAGCGCCTCGAAAAGATGCGGGTTCGGGCTCAGGCCGAAGGGCGCCGAGCCGTCTACGATCGCAGTTGCCGGTCGCTCGGTCGTGCTCCCCGGGCGGGGGAGAAGGCGGTCGTGCGCTTCAAGATGCCGACCGACGGACATACGGCCATCCGCGACCTCGTGCGCGGTCCCGTGGTGTTCGAGAACACCGAGCTCGACGACTTGATTCTAGTCCGTTCGGACGGAACGCCGACCTTCCACCTCGTGGTCGTGGTCGACGACGTCGAGATGGGAATCACTCACGTCCTGCGCGGCGAAGATCACCTGACGAACACGCCGAAGCAGATTCAAATCTGTCGCGCCCTCGGAGCGGAACCGCCGGTGTACGGCCACCTTCCGCTGATCGTTGGTGCGGACCGATCGCGGCTTTCCAAACGGCACGGTGCCACGTCGGTCGCTGCGTACCGGGAACAGGGATTCGTGTCCGAGGCAGTCGTGAACTACTTGGCGCGCCTGGGATGGTCGCACGGGGACCAGGAAATCTTCACCCGCGAAGAGCTCATCCGCTTGTTCGACGTCGACGGAGTAGGGAAGGCCGCTGCCGCGTTCGACATGGACAAGTTCACCTGGGTGAACTTCGAGCACATGAAGAGACTGCCCGACGAAGTCTTGGCCCGCCGCGCGGCGCCTTTCGTCGCCGGGCGTACCGGCCTGAGCGAGCAAGAGGCCGAACGAGCGCTCACAGGGGTGGTCCCAATCCTTAGGGAGCGCTCGAAGACTCTCGTCGAACTGTCCGATCAAGCGGCAGTTTTTGTTTCCGACGACGTTGCATACGACGCCCGTGCCGTCGACAAGTTCCTCGGTCCGGACGCGCGTGAGCGCCTGCTCGACTTGTGCGACAGGCTCGAGCGCGTGGCCGACTGGCGTGCCGAGGAGATTCGCGGCGCGTTCGAGGAGACGATGGCCCGGTACGAAATCAAGCTCGGCAAGCTGGCCCAACCGGCTCGGGTTGCGCTGACCGGCGGGACGGTCAGCCCGGGGATCTTCGAAGTTTGCGAAGTCCTCGGACGCGAGCGCACTCTGTCGCGCCTGAGGGCGGCGTGCGAAGGCGCGGCGGCCGGCACCTTGCCATTGCGGGAAGTCGAGGCCGCAGGCGCCGGCTGACGAACCGCCGGCCGGTTGGCACGGGCGCCGATCTCTATGACGGCCGGCGACTGCAGTTACCGCTCGGGCCGGTGCGCGTCGCAGCGAGCAGGTCGCCTCAAGCGGCGGCCTGCTTCTTCAATAGGTTGAGCGCCGAGCCGGCCTTCAGCCATTCGATCTGATCGGCATTCATGGTGTGCTTGAGTTCGATGCGGTCCTCCGAACCGTCCGCGTGGTGAAGAATGCCGGTCAGCGGCTTGCCTGGTTCGATGTCGAGAACGCCGGGAATCGACAACTCGTCGTCCTCGCGGACTTTGTCGTAGTCTGCCGGGTCGGCGAACGTCAGCGGCAGGATTCCCTGCTTCTTTAGATTCGACTCGTGGATGCGCGCGAAGCTGCGCGCCACGATCACCGCACCCCCGAGGTGACGCGGACTCATCGCAGCGTGCTCGCGGCTCGAGCCTTCACCGTAGTTTTCGTCGCCGACCACGAACCAGCGCTTGCCCGCGGCGCGTAGCTCGCGCGCGACCTTGGGAATCGGCTCGCCGGTTGCACCGGTGAGGGGATTCCTCGTCGTGCCCCGTTCCTGGGTCCACGCCCGAATGGCGCCGGTAAACATGTTGTCGCTGATGCGATCGAGATGACCGCGGAAGCGCAACCAGGGACCAGCCGGGCTGATGTGGTCCGTCGTTGTCTTCCCTTGCGTTTTTACCAGGAGAGGCATGTGCAGAAAGTCTTCTGGTTTTGGGGGCGTGAACGGCTCGAGCAGAGAGAGCCGTTCGCTGCCGGGTTGCACCCGGACTTCGACCGAGTCGGGATCGTCGGCCGGCGGCACGTACCCGGTACGCGCTTCGGCAAAGCCTCGTTCCGGGACCTCGGGCGCTGGCGGCGGGGCGCTCAGACGCAGCGTCTTGCCGTTGCGTTCAATGGGGTCGGTCACGGGGTTGACCGCGAGCGAGCCGGCGATGCCCAAGGCGACCGTAATCTCGGGGCTGGCAATGAAGGCGAGGGTGGCGGGGTTGGAGTCGTTGCGGCCCGGGAAGTTCCGGTTGAACGAAGTGACGATCACGTCGGGCTGACCTTTCTCGATGTCGTCACGCTGCCATTGCCCGATGCACGGCCCGCATGCGTTCGCCAGCACCTGAGCCCCCGCTTCTTCGAGGGTCTTCATCTGACCGTCGCGTTCGATCGTCCGGTGGATCATCTCGCTTCCGGGCGAGACCAGCAGCCGGCTGCTCATGGGAACGCCCGCCTCCGCCGCCTGGCGCGCGACGTGTGCGGCGCGGGAGATGTCCTCGTACGAGGAGTTGGTGCAACTTCCCACCAGAGCCGTGGAAATCCGTTCCGGGTACCCCTCCCGGCGGGCGTCCTCCGCGAGCTTCGAGATCGGCCGGGCAAGGTCGGGTGTATGCGGTCCCACGACGTGTGGTTCGAGGGTGTCGAGGTCGATTTCCACGAGCTCGTCGTAATAGTCCTCCGGTCGCTCTGCGACCTCGGGGTCCGCCGTGAGCAGGTCCCGCCGGGATGCCGCCAGGTCGGCGAGTGCGGCTCGACCAGTCGCACGCAGGTATTTGTCCATCCTCTCATCGAACGGGAATACCGAGCACGTCGCGCCGAGCTCCGCACCCATGTTGCAAATCGTTGCCTTTCCCGTGCACGAGATGCTCTCGGTCCCGGGACCGAAGTATTCGATGATCTTGTTCGTGCCGCCCTTGACGGTGAGCAAGCCACAGAGCTTGAGAATGACGTCCTTGGGGGCCGTCCACCCGGAGAGGCTGCCGGTCAGACGCACCCCCACGACCCGAGGCAAAAGCACTTCCCAGGGAAAGCCGGCGAGCACGTCGACCGCGTCGGCGCCGCCGACGCCGCAGGCACACATGCCTAGGCCGCCGGCGTTGGGCGTGTGCGAGTCCGTTCCGATCATCAGGCCCCCTGGAAACGCGTAGTTTTCCAGCACGATCTGGTGGATGATGCCGGAGCCGGGCTTCCAGAATCCGAGACCGTATTTGGCCGACGCCGAGGCCAGGAATTCGTAGACCTCGGCGTTTTCCTGCTCCGCACGCGCCGTGTCGGCGCTGGCTCCCGAGTGTGCGCGAATCAGGTGGTCGCAGTGCACGGTAGCCGGCACGGCCACCTGCTTCTTGCCGGCCTGCATGAACTGGAGCAGGGCCATCTGCGCCGTCGCGTCCTGCATTGCTACCCGGTCCGGGCGCAGTTCGACGTAGGAACTGCCACGCTCGAGATCGGCCGTGTCCGGTGCGTGCAGATGGCCGTAAACGATTTTTTCGGCGAGTGTGAGGGGGCGCGCTAGACGATTGCGAACGGCCGCAAGCCGCTCCTCCATCTTGCCGTAGGTGGCGGAAACCATCTCTGGGGTGCTCTCGATATTGGGCATGTGCGCTCCTTCTTTTCAGATTGCGGCAAGGAAAGACCTACTTATCTCATGAACGCAGTGCGTTGTCAGCCGCGACGGCCTGCCCGTTCGGGTTGACGCTTCCATCCGCTCGAAGTATCCATGCAAGTTCAGGCCGCGCGCTCAAGTGATCCGCGCGGCGACTGGCGGGCCCCATCGTCTAGCGGTCTAGGACGTCGGCCTCTCACGCCGAAAACACGGGTTCGAGTCCCGTTGGGGTCACCACGAGTCACACGCGTGTGCAACCGCAGAGGCTTTTCTGAGCCACCCGACCGGGTGGCATCTAGGTGACGTGCCGTCTCCATCCGCCTACCTGTCTTCGGCAGCTCGTGAAAGACTCATGATGAGGCCCCACCGTCGTGGGGCCGCGCGTAGGCAAGCGACATGTCGAGTGCAGTGAAATCGAAAAACAGTCGGCCGAAGCCCACGTGGCGCGGCGTGCTTCACCAGTGGGCCTTTCCCATGTCCTTGGCGGCCGGAGCATTCTTGGTCTGGCGGGCGCCGGGTGGGACTCCCCGGTGGGCGGCTCTCGTCTATGCGGGTAGCCTGTCGGCGCTGCTGGGTACGAGCGCCCTGTACCACCGTCTCGATTGGTCTCCGCGCGTGCGCGCGTGGCTGGGACGGCTCGACGTGACGATGATCTTCGTCCTCATCGCCGGCTCCTACACGCCGGTTGCGTTGCTCGTGATGCACGGGCCGCTGGCTATGGCGACACTCGTGGCCGTGTGGATGGCCGTCGTCGTCGCCGCCCTGGTGCAGCTGCTGAGGCGGGATTGGCCGAAGTGGGCTACCGCCGCGGGCTGTCTGGCCGTCGGCTGGGTCGGCGTCGTCGCGCTACCGGAGATCGTGTCGGCGGCCGGGCCACTGGCGCTTGCACTGTTTCTGTCCGGCGGCGTGCTCTACTCGGCCGGTGCCGTCGTCTACGCGCTGCAGAAGCCCGATCCCCGTCCTACGGTGTTTGGATACCACGAGATCTTCCACGCCTTCGTCGTCGCCGCCGCCGCACTCCACTACGCTGCGATCGCCGGGTTCGTTCTGACGGCCTGAATCGGCGCGCCGGTAGCTCGAGACGCGACTTTTGGCGCCGGAAAACGTAATCTGGCTGGGCTGCCGCCGGAAAGGAGAGACGCGGGTGGACGAGCAGGCGAGTAAGAGCTCACGCGGGGATTTCGTTCGAGCCAAGATCGAGGAGGACCTTGCGAGCGGCCGGGTACGAGGACAAATCGTCACCCGCTTTCCCCCCGAACCGAACGGGTACCTGCACATCGGTCATGCGAAGTCGATCTGCCTGAATTTCGGCGTTGCCGCAGAGTACGGCGGCCGGTGCCACCTCCGTTTCGACGATACGAACCCGCTTGCCGAAGACGTCGAGTACGTCGAGGCGATCAAAGAGGACGTCCGCTGGTTGGGCTTCGACTGGGGGGAGCACCTGTACTACGCGTCCGACTACTTCGAACGGCTGTATGAATACGCCGTCGAGCTGATTTCCAAGGGCAAGGCGTACGTTTGCGACCTCTCGCCGGACCAAGTGCGGGAGCAGCGGGGAACGCTGACGCGGCCTGGGATTGCGAGCCCGTATCGCGAGCGCAGCGTCGAGGAGAACCTCGACTTGTTTCGCCGGATGCGTGCCGGGGAATTTCCTCCCGGGTCGCGAACGCTGCGGGCGAAGATCGACATGAGTTCGCCGATCATCGTGATGCGCGACCCGGTGCTGTACCGTATTCAGTCTGCGCGACACCATCGCACGGGGGACCGGTGGTGCATCTATCCGATGTACGACTTCGCCCATTGCCTCTCGGACGCCATCGAGGGAATCACTCACTCGCTGTGTACGCTGGAGTTCGCGGACAACCGCGCCCTGTACGACTGGATTCTCGATCAGCTCGATGTTCCCTGTCACCCGCAGCAGATCGAGTTCGCCCGCCTCAATCTGACGTACACGACGTTGAGTAAACGAGTGCTGCGGCGCTTGGTCGAAGACGGCATGGTGGATGGGTGGGACGATCCCCGGATGCCGACGCTGCGTGGACTGAGGCGCCGCGGAGTGCCTCCGGAAGCGATCCGGAGTTTCTGCGAAGAAGTCGGGCTCACGCGGCGCGATACCACGGTCCAGATCGAACAGTTCGAAGCCGCAGTACGCGAGGAACTCAACCGCACGGCCCCTCGGGTGATGGCCGTACTGCGACCACTGCGCCTGGTGATCGAGAACTATCCCGAGGACCGAGTCGAAGAGCTCGACGCCGTCAACAACCCGGAAGACCCGAGCGCGGGGACGCGTAAGGTCCCGTTCTCGCGGGTTCTTTACATTGAGCGCGACGACTTCATGGAGGTTCCGCCCCGTAAGTTCTACCGGCTCGCACCGGGCCGGGAGGTCCGTCTTCGCTATGCATACTTCGTCACTTGTACCGGTGTACGGCGCAACCCGGATACGGGCGAGATCGAGGAGGTCCTCTGCCGCTACGATCCCGCCACGCGCGGAGGCGATGCGCCCGACGGTCGCAAGGTGAAGAGTACTCTGCACTGGGTGTCCGCCTCGCACGCCATCGATGCCGAGGTTCGGCTCTACGATCGGCTTTTCCGCGTGGACAATCCGGCGAACGTCCCCGCGGGAGCGGACTTCTCCGTCCACCTCAATCCCAATTCCCTCGAGAAGATCGCGGGCGCCAAGCTCGAGCCGAGCTTAGCCGCAGCGATTCCCGGAGACCGCTTTCAGTTCGAGCGACTCGGCTATTTTTGCGTCGATCGGGACAGCTGCGCCGAACGGCGCGTGTTCAACCGGACCGTGACGTTGCGCGATACCTGGGCCCGCGTCCAAGCCCGGCAGGCGGCCGCTCGCTGACCGGCATCCGGGCGGAGCGGCGCTACTTGCGTTCGTACGTGCCGATCAGCTCCGCCTCGGCGAGCACGTGCCCCTCGATCCGGCTGAGCAGCTCGTCTTTCGTCAGTTCCTCGCTTGGGAGCTCGATGTCGAGAGCGTAGAGCTTGAAATGGTAATGGTGGACCCCGTGTCCCCGGGGCGGCATCGGCCCTCCATAATCACGGCGTCCGAAGTCGTTTCGGCCTTGGCGGAAACCGTCTTTTGCGCCTTCGGACAGCCCCTTGCGGTCAGGAGAGATCTTGTACGCGACCCAGTGGACCCACGGGTTGGCCGTGGGGGCGTCGGGGTCGTCGCAGACGAGAGCGAGCTCGCGGGTGCCATCCGGTGGATCCGACCACACTAGAGGAGGGGAGACATCCTCTCCTTCACCCGTGTATTTCTTCGGTATCGGGCCTCCTGGAGCGAACGCCGGGCTTGTCAGTTCCATCTTGAAATCCCTCCGAGATGCCTGGTGATCCGCGGCGGCCGGTACCGCCGCAACCACGGCCGAAAAGGCTGCGGCGAGGAGCCCGCAAGCCAGCAGTGCAGCCTGCAGTCTCTGTAGATGACGTACACCACTCATAACTGATACGATCCAAGCGGCCGTTTGGATCACTTCCGCCGGCTCAAAGCCTGGTAAACCTGGTCCGCTGCAAGCCCCCTCGCGGTCCAGCGGCCATGGCCGGCGTCCCGGCCGCGGACCGGCCGGAATGCCAGTCCAAGGTAGGCAGGGCGGGGGGGCGGTGCAAGCGAAACGGCCGCCCGGACATGGGAGTGCACGGAGCAGGCAAGGACGGGAATTCCCGGCTGAGCGCGGCGGCCAAATGCGTCTACGCGTCGGGTGATCTGACCGCGAACGCGGCACTGGCCGCGGTGTCGCTCGTTTTCGCCCCGTTCTTCTTGATCGAGGTCGCGGGCTTGCGGCCCGCGCTGGCCGGCCTGGTACCGCTCGTCGGCCGGCTGGTCGATGCTCTGACCGACCCGTTGATGGGCCGCATTTCGGACGCCACGGCCTGGCGCTGGGGTCGCCGGCGGCCCTACTTTCTGCTCGGCGCGGTGCCCTTCGGCGCCAGCTTTGCACTGCTGTGGACGACCCCGCCACTACCGGGGGATCTATCCCGGTTCGCTTTCTACGCCGCCGCCTACAGCGCCCTGGCCGTGTCGATGACGGTGGTGTCGGTTCCTTACCTCGCCCTGATTCCCGAGATGGCCCTCGATTACGACGAGCGTACTTCGCTCAACACGTACAGGGGCGCTGCGGCGATCGTCGGTATTCTCGTTGCACTCGCCCTCCGCCCGCTGGCCGAACGCCTCGGCGGCGGCGCCCAAGGGTTCGCGGCTGCGGGGCTCGTGATGGGAGCGTGCCTGGCGGCGCCGTGGGCCGGCGTGTTCGCCGTGAGTTTCGAGCGACCCGAGCACCGGGCCCGTCGCGCTTCGATTCCGCTCATGCGCGGCATTGCAGTGGCGATGGCCAACCCGACGTTTCGGCGGCTCACGATGCTCTACTTGTGTGGCCGCGTCGCGATCGATCTGGTGGCGGCGATGTTGCTCTTGTACTTCACACACTGGATCGGCCGCTCGAGCGACTTCGAACCGCTCATGGCCGTGTTTCTCCTGACGGTGGTCGCCGTGCTTCCGGCTTGGCTCGCGATTGCCAAACGTCTGGAGAAAGCGACGGTGTTCACGCTCGGTGCGACGTGGTGGCTGTGCGCGCAGATGGTGTTGCTGGCCGGACAACCGTCGTGGCCGCGGTGGCTGTTCTTCGCCTGTTTTGCCGCCACCGCCGTCGGGTATGCGGTCGTCGACCTGATGCCATGGGCGATGATCGGCGATGTCATCGACGAGGACGACCTCGTCACGGCCGAGCGGCGCGAGGGACTATACAACGGCGTATTCTTGTTTCTGCGAAAGCTGTCGGGAGCGGTTGCCGTGTTCGCCGCCCTCGGCGTGCTCGATCTCGCCGGCCTCGAATCCGGCCGGCCGGCGCCGCCCGGGGCGCTGCGGGCGATCCGCTTGCTGGCATCGGTTGCCCCCGCGCTGTGGTTGGCGGCGGCCATCGGGTTCGCGCGCGGATACCCCTTGACCCGGGAAAGACACCGGGCGTTGCGGGAGCGGATCGAGAAACGGTCCGGTCGCGGCGCACAGTCATCCGTTACGCTACAATGATCGACTACTGAGGGCTTTGGGTGACCCACCGACATCCGGCTCCGCTGCGAAGGCGCGACTAGACACGGGCGCGTTCTTCGGGTTAGCGTCGTTGTTTGCTCCGGACGTGTCGGGGCGGTACTGGCCTGGATCGGTTGGAGTGGTCCGAGATGCGTTGGGCGTCGTCGTTGTCGGTTGCATCGAGCCTGGAAGTCGCGGCACGGGAGGCGTGCGAGCAGATCTCCGGTGAACTCGGAGGGGAAACGCCGGACTTGATCCTCGCCTTCGTGTCGAGCCGGCACGGGGGGGAGCGGGAGCGGCTTCCCGGGCTCGTGCGGCGGTGTCTCGGCGGTGGCCTGCTCGTCGGCTGCTCGGCCAGTGGCGTCATCGGCCGCGGTACCGAGGCCGAGGCACGGCCGGCTCTGTCTCTCACTGCGGCCGTCCTTCCCGACGTGGATTTGATCCCCTTCCATCTCGGCACGACGGGCATGCCCGGCCCGGGGGCCCGACCGGCGGAGTGGGAACGCTGCTTGGGTGTGTCGGCCGAGCGCGGGCCGCATTTTCTGTTGTTCCCCGAGCCGAGGACGTTTCCCGTCGAACCGGTTCTGTCGGAGCTCGACCGGGCGTATCCGATGACGGTCAAGGCGGGTGGGGTGGCCAGCGCCGGGCCGCATGGGGACGTTCTCTATCTCGGAGGGAGCGCGTACCACGGGGGGGCGGTCGGTGTGGCGATGGCGGGCAACGTCGAGATCGATCCGGTCGTTGCTCAAGGCTGCCGCCCGATCGGCGAGCCAATGTTCGTCACGCGTTGTCAGGGCACGGCCGTGTTCGAACTCGACGGCAGGCCCGCTGCTACGGTGCTACACGAGCTGTACGAGCGAGCCGAGGAGAAAGAGCGCAAGTTGTTTCGGCGGGCGCTGTGCATGGGCATTGTCATGCGGCGGTCCCAGCAGGAGTACCGGCCTGGGGATTTCCTCGTCCGCAACCTCGTGGGGCTCGACGAGGAGAGCGGTGCCGTTGTCGTGGCCGCTGCAGTGGAAGAAAACCAAGTGGTCCAATTCCACGTTCGCGATGCGCGCGCGTCGGCCAGGGATCTCGACGAGCTTCTCGAGAGGTACGCTCGGGACCACCGCCGGCCGCGGCCCGAGGGCGCGCTCCTGTTTTCGTGCGTCGGCAGGGGGATGGCCCTCTATGGCCGGCCCGATCACGACACCGGCGTGTTCAGGGCGCACCTCGGCGAGGTGCCGCTCGGCGGCTTTTTCTGCAACGGAGAAATCGGGATGGTACAGGGCCGTACCTTTCTCCACGGGTATACGAGTTCGTTCGCGCTGTTTCGCGGCCGAGCGCGAGCGTGACGTTGCGCGCTCGAGCATGACCTCGGTCATGCCGTCGAGGACTCGGCGTTACGATTTCGACACCCTCGAGCGGTGATAGACGACGCCGGACAGCCCGCCTGAGCGGAAATACGGCGTTTTTCGGCGGCACGGTTTTCGCTTGCTTTCCCTGCGGCTACGGATGGTCGAAACCAGGCTCGGAGGCGAGAAAAGATGACGGATTTGTACACTGCAATCTACGGCACTTGCTGCGGTGTCGGTTACTTGGCGATCTCTTCTTTTCTCGCGGTCGTGTTGCTGTTTCTTCTGGTGAGCGTCGTCGGCGTACTCTCCGACGCTCTGACCGAAGCGATCGACGGAGCTTCGTCCGCGCGCAGGAGAGCGGCTCCAGTGCACTGAGCCCCCCGGGCGGGTTGCGCACTCGATCGAGCACTGGGCATAGCGGATGCTCGCTCGAAGAGGTGCCGCCGGGAGGATCGCACGGCCAGGTCCCGCGCTTTCGGGCGGGTTCTAGGCTGCAAATCCCTGGGACATGCCGGGCCAACGCGTCGCATCGCCTGCGACGTGGTCCATCTGCCAGTTGCCTCGAAGTGGCGCGGGGCCTTTTTCTAGCCCCCGGCTGGGCGCATCATGGCGCCCGTGCCGGTCAGCTACGCCATCGTTCTTCTCGTGCTGGGGGCTCTGGTACTGATCCACGAGTTCGGGCACTTCGCGGCGGCGCTTCTTTGCCGGATGCCGGTCCGCCGCTTTTCGGTTGGTTTTGGGCCGGCGCTCGTCGCGCTGAGATACCGCAGCGTCGAGTACCGCCTCTCGCTCTTCCCCCTTGGAGGGTATGTCTTGCCTGGGGGGTCGCGTCCCGATCGGTTCTTCGACGAAGCCGCCTCGAAGCGCCTGCTGTTCTGCTTGGGCGGTCCGGCGGCGAACCTCGTGGTCGCCTTCGTGCTGCTCGCCGTGTTCAACGTCGCCACGGGCTCGCTGTCGTGGCAGGCCGTATGGACACTGCCGCTGGCGCAGCTCGCTGCGGCGCTGAAAGCCACCTTCCGCGCGCTCGCCTCCTTGGCGGCCGGAGGTGGGGAAATTTCCGGCGTCGTCGGCGTGCTGACCGAGGGCTCTTCCTTCGTCGGGACCAGCCTCGTGGCGGCACTGCAGTTTGCCATCGTCATGAGCGTGAATCTCGCGGTGCTCAACTCGCTTCCGCTTCCGCCTCTCGACGGTGGTAAGGCGCTGCTGTGTTTGGCGGAGCTCCTCGGGGGGCGCGTCCGGAGGTTGCAGGTTCCCGTCAACGTCGCGGGGCTGGCGGTCCTTCTGGCGGCGATTGGCTACGCCGTCTTCGTCGACCTCGGCAGGCTGCTCTCCTGAGACCTCGGCCGCCGCGAGAACAACGGACGTCGTGTCCGTTCCTGCCGCCGTCCTTTCTGGATGGCGACTTGCGGGGGACGGATCTCTCCCCCTGATCGATCTCGGACGCAGCGAAATCGTCGCGGCGATCGTCGCCGCTGCCCGAGCGCCGTTTCTCGAGCAACGCTAGTGCGGCGGCGCGTTCCCCGCCGGCCTGCCCCTGCGCTGCAACTCGTGCACCCAAGTGCGTTCGAGGCGGCCTTCTTCTTCCACCCAGACGGGAACTTTCGTGTCGGCGAACCCCCGATCGATCAGCATGTCGAGAACGGCCCGAGCATCGGCGCGCAGACTCTCGGTGAGCAGGATCGTGCCGCCAGCACTGGTGTGCGCGTCGAGGAAGTCGGCGAGCGGCCGGTAGTGGTCGGGGCGATAGGCGACGTCGGCGGCCAGGATCAGCTCGAACGATCGGTCGAGGCGGTCTCGCGTGAAGTCGAGCACCTTCGTCTCGAAATCACTCAGGCCGTTCATCAGGGCGTTCGCCCGCGCGAACTCCAGGGCTTCGGGGATGATGTCGGCGAAACACACCGGTGATCCCGCTATCCCTGCCGCGACGCCCGCAAGACCGAGGCCGCATCCAAGGTCGAGGACCGAAGAGACCGGCGGCGGTGAGCCGAGCAGGCGCCCCGCGACCGCCCGGGCGCCGATCCAGACGATCGCCCAGTAGGGAGGATCGGGAGCCTCGGGGTCGCGCAGCAGTCGGTCCCGGTCCACCATGGTTTCGAGATCGGCCACGCACAGCACATCCACCTTCCGCTCTCCTCCGTTCGGCAACGGGCAAGCGACGGCGCGCCGCTCGGTGCGGTATCCAGCGATGCGCTCCGGGATGTTCACGGCGTTCGGGCCAGCCTCCTAATGCGCTGGAACTCGGCCCGGGAGAGAGGCATGACGGACAACCGGCTTTGCCGCACCAGGGGAAGCGCGGCGAGCGCCGGGTCCTGCTTGATGCGAGCCAGCGGCACCGGGGGTTCGATGGGCTGAACCGGCTCGAGATCGACTGCGAGCCAGCGCGAGTTCTCGGCAGTCGGGTCGGGATACGCCTCACGCCGCACGCGCGCGATTCCGACCACCGCCTTTTCGCTCACGCTGTGGTAAAAAAATACGAGGTCTCCCGTGGACATGGCCGCCAGGTGACCGCGCGCCTGGTGATTACGAACACCGTCCCAGCAAGTTCCCCCTTCGCGGACGAAATCGCTCCACGAGTAGCTCCTGGGTTCCGATTTGACGAGCCAGTAGCGGGTCCGCGCCGTCATGAGTCGCTCCTCCGATTCGATCGAGCCAGGCAACATAGCCGGGTTGCCGGGGAAATCCACGCGACCGCGAGGCTGGATGCAGCCGATGCGTCATCGCCCCGAGTCGGTGAAGCCGGTTTCCCGGGGCGATTGGCCCGTTCCTCGCCGAAATCCCCCAGTGTGTTCGCGCGGCGCTCCTGCGGACGCTCGAGCTGGGTGGAAACCGCGTGCGCACCGTATTAGTGTCCGCTAGGCGGCCGGACGGGCAGCCTTCTCGCAGGCGGATGAGTCCATGCGGGCGGCGTGTGCCTGCGGGGCGCCGGGTTGCATTCGGGCATGTCGCGAGCAGGAGAACAGGGGCGGACGCTGATCGTTTCCAACCGCCTGCCGGTCCAAGCGAAGGTCGTTGGCGGACGGCCTCGGCTGCAACGCAGTTCGGGCGGTTTGGTAACGGGGCTCGAAGGCGTGCACGGTCCCGGCAGGTCCTTGTGGATCGGCTGCCTGGGCCTAGCGACCACCAAGAGCCTCGGTCTTTCCGACGACGACAGGCGTTTCCTAGACGAACACGGCCTCGTCGTCGTCGAAGTGCCCCAAGAGCTCTACGACGGTTACTACGAGGGCTTCAGCAACAGCGCGATCTGGCCTCTGTTCCACTACAATCCCGACCGTTGCCATTTCTCGGCGACGATGTGGGAGGCCTACCGCGAGGTAAACCAAAAGTTCGCCGAAACCATCGCCGCGCGGGCCGAGCCGGGCGATCGCGTGTGGGTGCACGACTACCAGTTGATGTTGGTCCCCGACTTGCTCCGGCGCCTTCGTCGCGATCTGACGATCGGGTTCTTTCTCCACATCCCATTCCCCTCGGCCGAATTGTTCCGCATCCTTCCCTGGCGCGGCGAGATTCTGACCGGCTTGCTGGGTGCCGACCTCGTCGGCTTCCACACGCTCGAATACATGCGTCACTTCAGTAATGCAGTGGCCCGGGTAGCGGGGCTCGAGCCACAGATGGACACGCTCAGCTACGGGCGGCGCCAGGTACGGCTCGGGGCCTTTCCTCTCGGCGTGAACGTGCGTGACCTGCACGAAGTGGCGAGGTCGCCTGAGGCGGAGGCGCACCTGGCGCAGCTGCGCGAAAGCTACCGCGACCGGACCGTTCTACTCGGCGTCGACCGCCTCGATTACACCAAGGGCATCCCCGAGCGCCTGATGGCCTTCGGCAGCTTTCTCGAACGCCATCCCCGCTGGGTGGGGAAGGTCACGCTGGTTCAGGTTTCCGTACCTTCACGCGTGAACGTAGGGGAATACCGCCAGCTCAAGGAAGAAGTGGACGGCCTCGTCGGTCGTATCAACGGCCGGTTCGGGACGGCGGGGTACGTTCCGGTCCATTACATCTTTCGCAACCTCGACAAGCCTTACCTGATGGCATTGTACCGGCGGGCCGACATCGCGCTGGTTACCCCCATTCGGGACGGACTCAACCTGGTATGCAAGGAGTTCGTGGCCGCCAAGGGCGACGAACCGGGGGTGTTGATCCTCAGTGAGTTCGCGGGCGCCGCAGCCGAGATGGGCGAGGCGGTTCTCGTCAATCCGTGGAATCGGGACAACGTGATTTCGGCGATCGAGGCGGCCCTGGAGATGCCGATCGAGACGCGCTCGTCGATGATGGCCAGCCTGTCCGAGCGGCTTTCGCGCTACGACAACCGCGCCTGGAGTACGAACTTTCTCGACGCACTCGACGAAGCCGCGGAGGTCAACCGGCGCAGCGGCTATGCGGCCACCATGGAGCCGGATGCGGACGAACTGTGCCGCCGCGCACGAGAGGCGCGCAACGTGTTTCTCTTCATCGACTACGACGGCACGCTGGTGCCGATCGTCGACAAGCCGGAGCTCGCGGTTCCCCCCGAAGCAGTCTGCGACTTGATCCGCGAGATGGCGGCGGTACCGAATTTCCGGGCGGCGATCGTCAGTGGGCGTGATCGGGCGTTTCTCGAGCGTTATCTGCCCAAGGAAATCGCGCTGGTTGCCGAGCACGGCGCCTGTATTCGGCGGGCGGGCGAAGACGAGTGCGTTCATCTGGTCGATCAAGCCGCCTATCAGGAACTGCGCGAGAATGTCCTCGGGGTGATGCTCGACTTCGAGCGACGCATTCCCGGGTCGAAGATCGAAGAAAAGGAGTTCGGAATCGTTTGGCACTACCGGATGGCCGATCCGATCTTCGCACAGCAACAGGCTCTAGTACTTGCCGACACGCTCGGCGGTTTGTTGCAGCATACGCCGTTGGGCGTGCTGATCTCGAAGAAGGCGGTCGAGGTGCGGCACGTCGGGGTGAACAAGGGCGAGGGAGTCCGAGCGCTACTCGAAGAGGAGGGGTTCGACCCGTCGCAAGACCTGTTGATCACCGCCGGAGACGACCGTACGGACGAGGACATGTTCCGTGTCTATCCCGCGGTCAATGTGTCGATCAGCGTCAGTGATACGCCCCTGGCGGCGTCTTACGTGATGGAGCGCGAGTCATTCGTCGCGCTGCTCGAAGAAATCACCCGCCAGGGGCTCCGGCAAGAAAATCCTCTGTCGGGCGATCGCGCGGGACGACGAAGCGGCTGAGGGCGGCGTTGGGATGAAGCTCGATCAGGTCGTCTGGGGGAACTCCGTATCCGCGTGGATCGCCGCTGCGGCCGTGGCGCTCTGTACGGGGCTCATACTGGTTGCGGCCAAGCGGCTACTGGCTCGGAAGGTCGGCGGGTTCGCGACGCGCACGCGCACGGTGGCCGACGACGTGCTCGCCGAGGTTCTATCGGCGACCCGGCCATGGGTTCTAGCGGTCGTGGCCGTCGTTCTCGGCGCACGGTCACTCGTGTTGCCGGATGCCGTCGCGTGGGCGTTGAAAGCGGCGCTTACCGTAGCGGTTGCGCTCCAGATTGCGTTGTGGGGCAACTGCCTGCTTGTGCGTTGGATCGCCGCGCGGCAGGGGGCGGCGGCGGGCGCCGGCGCGACCGGCTATGCGGCCGTGCACTTCATCGCACGCCTGTTGTTGTGGTCGCTGGTCGCGTTGCTGGCGCTCGACAACCTCGGCATCGACGTGACCGCGCTGGTCGCCAGCCTCGGAGTCGGGGGCATCGCCGTGGCGTTGGCGGTGCAGAACATCCTGGGAGACATCTTCTGTTCGCTGTCGATCGTCTTCGACCGGCCGTTCGAGGTCGGCGACTTCATTATCGTCGACGACCTGATGGGAACGGTCGAGCAAATCGGGATCAAGACGACGCGAATCCGCAGCCTTGGGGGCGAACAACTGGTTTTTTCCAATTCCGATTTGGTCGGAAGCCGCATTCGCAATTACAAGCGCATGTGGGAGCGCCGGGTCGTGTTCTCGTTCGGGGTGACGTACCAAACGCCGCCGGAGAAGCTCGAGCGCTTGTGTGACATCGTGCGCGAGATCGTGGGCGGGATCGAAGACGCCCGCCTCGACCGCGTACACTTCGCGCGGTTCGGCGATTCGGCGCTCGTCTTCGAAGTCGTCTATTACGTGCGCAAGCCCGACTACAACGTCTACATGGACGTTCAGCAGGCGATCAACCTATCTCTCATGCGACGCTGCCGGGAGGAGGGGGTCGAGTTCGCCTACCCGACACAGACTCTTTACGTGCAGCAGTGCGAGCCGGCCGAAGTGCACGGCGGCCGGGACGCCTCGTAACGGCGCCCCGGCCGCCGACGTGCTCCTTGCGGTGCTCGCCTGTTGCGTCAAGCGTAACCGATGCGAGGTCTGGGGCAAAGCGCTGGGTTGCAAATCGGCGCCCCGGTGCTAAGGTTCCGGGACTTTTGGTGCGGGCCGTTAGCTCAGGTGGTAGAGCAGCTGCCTTTTAAGCAGCGGGTCGGAG
>CAZQYE010000020.1:0-18921 GCA_964597375.1 uncultured Myxococcales bacterium | reverse complement strand
GCCGTCCGGTGATCAGAAACCGCTCCGGATGGCCTTCGGCGGAGAGCGATGCGAGGTAGTCCCGTAGAGCATAGTAGGTATCGGCGCGGTGGTTCATCCCGTATTCGGACTCGCGCACGATGATGCTTGCACCCTTGCCGTCGGCGGCGACCAGCATGCCGACGTACGTTTCGTTTTCCTCGACGGCCCGGCGAATCGCGGCGGCTTCGGCGTCGGTGGCGGGCGGTTCCTCCATGAACGGCTCGACCACCATGCCGCTCTCGTCGCCCATGATGTTGTTCACCGTTGCCAGCGACCGCAGGTCGGAGTTGCGAGAGGTTTCGAACTCCCGGCGGGTCTGCAGCCACTCGGTAATGCGAGCGACGAGAGCTAGTGATTCGGGATTGTAGATGCCGCGGGGATCGTCCTCGCGCAGGATCAGGATCTGCGTGAGGTAAGGGCGCCCGAAGATCTCCTCGAGCAGGTCGAGGTTGATGAGGGACTCGTCGCCTCGCGGAAGAAACGCTTTCACGTCCGTCTCAGCGTGAATCTTGGGGAGCTGGGAGGCCAGCAGGCAGGTGACCAGGAACACGAGAGCAAGGGTCGTTCGGGGCCGGCCGGTGACGAAGCCAATCAGACGCTCTCGCACGGCCGGCTCTCAGTAACTGTAGCGAATCGTCGTTTGGACGAGGTCGTTGTTGGAAAACTGGCCGAACGTGCCGCCGCTGCTGCCATTGAATGGACGGCCATCGAAGAAATCGTACTCGATACTGAAGCGCCAGTGATCGAACGGCTCGTAGTCGATCTTGGCTTGGATCCACATGTCCGCATCCCGCACGTTGGCGATCGCGAACAACCATGGTTTGATCGTCTCGTTGCGGTAGGAGGCCATCAGCAAGACGCTGACGAGATCGGTGTGTTTGGGACCGCGCAGACCGGGGCGCGGGTCGATGACTTCTTCGTGGACGAACTGAAACGAAGCGTTCGGCTCTTCCCACCCCGGAATTCGCGGTTTCGCATCGAGTCCGATGAGGGTACGCCACACGTCCTGCTTGGCGACGAAACCGGCGGCCGCCGTCGGTAGAGCACTTGGATTCGTCGGGTCCGTGGGGAGAAAGCGCCCGCGTTCGTAGGCGGTGTCGAGCTTGAGGAGAACGTCGGCGACCGGCCATACCACGTTGCCGGTGAACAGATCGAAGCGGTTGTACGTGGGGACGACCAGCGGCGGGCGAATCCGCAGCGACGGGCGATCGTCCCAGGAACGCAGGTAGCCGATCGCCCAGTCGGCGACGACCGGGTGGCCGCTGAACCGAATCCCGAACTCGCTGTTCTCCAGTCCGCCGCTCGGCGTCGAAGCGCGCACCAACGTAAGGCCTTGCGCCGCCAGGGCCTCTTCGTCGACGAAACTCCAAGGCGAGCCGCGTTCGGGAAGGTCGTAGGGCTGAAAACGACCGATCCACAGCAGTTGCAGCTCGTTGCCCGAGTCGAAGTAGTAGTCGAGAAACGCCCCATCGACCCCGAGTCGAATCTGATCGAACCCGGCGACGATGAAGTTCTCGATATCGAACGGAGAGACCTGATCGGAGACGATCACTCCGTCGGCTTCGCCCCAGGCGATCTGGACGCGGCCCAGCCTGAGATCGGCATTTCCCAGCCGAAGTTTCGCGTAGCCCTCGCGGATTCGCGCCCGCACCAGCGATCCCTCTTCCTGAAAATCGGCGTCGTCGCGCCAGAGATCGGCTTCGAGGCGCAGGCTGACGTCGCTCGAGACGTCGGCTTCGACCTTCGCGTTGAGCGTCTGGCGGTGGTAGATGACGTCGCCCGGCCCCGTGCGCACGGCGATCGATTCCTGCAAGTAACCGTAGAACTGAGCGGCGCGGGCCGGTGCTGCGGCGAGGAGCGTTCCGGCTGCCAGCGCAGCCCATGCCGCCACGGCGAGACGATGGAGCCGCGTCGGGTCAGTTCGTCGTCGCGCCGGGGCGGATCGAGCCGATCGCCTGCAGAGTCGGGCGAGCGCCGGCATTCCTCTGTACCCCCAACCGGTCACGGCTCACTGGCGCAGGTTGCGCTGACTGAACACGTCGTCGTCGACGGGGACGTCCAGTTCGAGTTTGTCGAAGACCAGGATCGTCTTGTGCCGGGTGATGAAGTTCTCCATCTCCATCCGATGGGCGCGGGGTCTGGGGTCGGTTCCCGAGGTCGGGTGGATGTCCTTGAACAGCAGGCGTTTGGCCAAGCGTCCTTTCTTGTCGTAAAAATCCACGCGTCGCGGAATGAAGTCGGTTTTGGCGATCCACGAAATCCGCTTGGAGTAGCCCGACTCTTTCGCCTCTTTCTCGTTGTTGGGCACTTCCTCGATCACGTAACAGTCGACCCCGTCGACCGCTTCGGTGCCCGTGAGCTTGTAGTCCCAGTTCGTAAGATCGAGGTTCTCCATGTCCTCGTAGGTGAAGTCCGAGCCCATGAAGTAATCGGTTTTGTTCGACGAGAGGATCCGCTTGACCTTCTTGAGTGCAGGCAGATAGAGCCAGATATCGTCGTCCTTGTCGTCGTAGTCGTAGGTGAGCAGCGTCGTATTGCGCACGTCGGACGGCTTGAGGAACTTTGCAAAGCGGTGTTCTTCGTTGTCGCTCAGCTCGTGGGACCATCCTTCGATCGTGCGAACGCGCTGCTGCCCGCGCGCGTTCTCCAGCGTCATTGTCATGACCTGATGCTCGGTGGTCGCCCGGCGAGCCCGGTCCGAGCGCGCGGCAATTTCCCGGCCGTCGGTCAAATCGGTCGCGGCGGCCGAACCGGCGAACACGGCGGCCGCGAGCAGCGCGCCGAAGGCTGTTTCGAGCAAGAGCGTGCGGCGCACTCGAGCGGATCCCTGCGTGTCGGTCATGTCGGTTCCTCCTGTAGCTCGGCCTGCGGGTTCAGAACGCACGGGTAGATCAGTCGCCGCGCTTCCTCGAGCACGACCTCGGCCGGATGGGCAGCGGGGTCGTCGACGTGGAGTAGAAACAGCTCGGTGGTGACTGCGTGGAAGCACACCGCCGCCCGGTGGCAATCGACGGCCAGAGAAAAAGATCCGTCGGCGATTCCTTGCTCGAGAACACCGGCGAGCTGATCGATTCCTTCGTCGTACATCCGCCGCGTCTCCTCCGGCAACGAAACCCGCAGCGACAGTCGTGCGTGCGCATTCACTTGGTAGTACAGACGAATGAAGCCGGCTTCCTGGCGAAACACGGCGAGTTTTTCGACCAGGAACTTTTCTAGACGCTCCCGGGGAGTTCCCGGACCGCTTGCCGCCGCCGTAAGTCGTTCGCGAAAGATTGCGGCTTTGCTGCGTACCAACTCGTGGTAGAGCGCTTCCTTGCTCTCGAACAGGTTGTAGAGCGTACCGACCGAAACATCGCTTTCGGCGGCGATGACCGCCATCGGCGTGTCGGCGAAGCCGCGTTCGGCGAACAGGCGGGTCGCGGCGGCGATGACTCGTTGAGCCGCATCCCGGCGTCGTTTGGCGGTCCGCGGCGAAACCGTGTTTGAACCAAGGTTCATTTCTGAACGTATATTCAGAACGCGGTACCGAGCTGAGTCAAGTGGCGCGGTGCGTCACCGGCTCGGCGCTGGGGCGTGAACGGCGACTGGGACGTTGTACGATGCATACGTGGAAGCGCCGCGCTGGGAACACTTCGACCACGGTGCCGACATTGGAGTGCGAGGCATTGGGCGCACGCTCTCCGAAGCATTCGAGCAAGTTGGCCTCGCCCTGACGGCGGTGGTGACTGCGCCGAGCGCCGTCCGGCCCGAGCAATGCGTCGAGATCGAGTGCCGTGCCCAAGGCGCCGACATGCTGCTGGTCGAGTGGCTCGATGCCCTGGTCTATCGGATGGCGACCGGGCGGATGTTGTTTTCTCGCTTCGACGTCGAGATCGATGGCGACTGCCTCCGCGCGAACGTTTTCGGTGAGCCGGTCGATCGGGACCGCCACCGGCCGGCCGTCGAGGTGAAAGGGCCGACGTTGACGGCGCTGTCCGTCGAGCGCACTTCCGCCGGATTGTGGAAGGCGCAGTGCGTAGTGGACGTCTAACGAAGAAGAATGTTCGTGCCGGTTTGGACCTACACGCGGCTCGTGCTCGGCTCGGCACACGGCCGCACGGGGTGAAGGTCACAGATCGGCGCGCCGGCCTGCGGTCGCAGCGGACTGCTTAGAAGGTGGACGCGAAGGCGGTGCCACCGGGAGGTCGACTTGAACCGGTCGCAACTCACTAGAGTGTCCGAGCTCGAGTGGATGATCGAACCTCGGGGGCGCATGCGCGTTCCCGGCGTCATCTACGCCAGCGAGCAGCTCATCGAGGCGATGGACGACAAGGTTGCCGAGCAGGTTCGCCATGTCGCCGAGCTGCCGGGAATCGTCGGTGCCTCCTTTGCCATGCCCGATGCCCATTGGGGCTACGGAT
Source organism: uncultured Myxococcales bacterium (assembly GCA_964597375.1). Lineage (GTDB taxonomy): Bacteria > Desulfobacterota > Binatia > UBA1149 > SPBQ01 > CAZQYE01. The sequence continues at coordinate 14,500 of CAZQYE010000020.1, read as the reverse complement.
TTCCGATCGGTGGGGTGGCGGCCTTCGATTCGGAGAGCGGCGTCGTTTCGGCGGGCGGTGTCGGCTTCGACATTTCTTGCGGCGTGCGCTGCTTGCTCACGGGGGTCGAGGCGGACCGGGTCGTCGAACGCCGCAGTGAGCTCGCCGACGCGCTCTTCGCCACGGTGCCGGCGGGCGTCGGCAGCCGCGGCCGACTCAGGCTCGACGACCACGAGCTCGACGCAATGCTTACCGGCGGGGCCGTATGGGCCGTCGACCGGGGATACGGCAGCGCTCGGGATCTCGACCGTATTGAAGACGGTGGGTGTGTGCGCGGCGCCCGGCCGGAGGACGTTTCCGCGCGGGCCAAAGAGCGCCAGCGGCAAGAGATGGGAACGCTGGGGTCGGGCAACCATTATCTCGAGGTTCAGCGGGTCGCCGCAGTTTACGCGCGAGAACTGGCCGCCGGATTCGGACTGGTCGAAGGACAGGCGGTGGTGAGCATCCATTGCGGGTCGCGTGGCCTCGGACACCAGATCGGAACCGACTACCTGAAGCGGATGGCGGTCGAGGCGGCAAGGCACGGCATCCGCCTTCCCGACCGAGAGCTCGCATGTGCACCGCTCGGCTCCAAGCTCGGGCGGTCCTATCTCGGGGCCATGCGCGCGGCGATGAACTGCGCGCTCGCCAATCGCCAAATCATCACGCACCTGACTCGAACGGCATTCGCCGACGTGTTTCCGGATGCCGAGCTCGAGGTGCTCTACGACGTTTCGCACAACACGTGCAAGGCCGAACGGCACACGGTGGAAGGCCGAGAGGTGGAGCTGTTCGTACATCGGAAAGGTGCCACCCGTGCCTTCGGCCCCGGCCACGATGCTCTGCCCCAAGCACTGCGGCCGTTCGGCCAGCCGGTGCTGATCGGCGGCACCATGGGGACGGCGTCGTTCATCCTCGCCGGGACCGGCGCGTCGATGGAGCAGGCATTCGGGTCGGCTTGCCACGGCGCCGGTCGGGCGATGAGCCGCCGCCAGGCGACCAAGCGGTGGAAGGGCCGCGACGTCGTTCATCACCTGGCGAGTCGGGGAATCGAGATTCGCAGTCCCTCGCTTCGCGGGGTCGCTGAGGAAGCGCCGGGGGCGTACAAGGACGTCTCCGAGGTCGTCGAAGCGGCCGCAGGCGCGGGGCTGGCGCGCATCGTGGCGCGTCTCGAGCCGATCGTCTGCGTCAAGGGGTAGTCGCCGGCTTCAATTGAGGTAGCCGAGGGACTTCATTTCCTCGTCGATGCGGCGTTGCTCTTCCTTGGACACGGACGAGCCCGATCCCTCGATGGCGCGGGGGTGCTCAGCGAGCCAGCGCTCCAGTTCGCTGCTCGCCTCCGCAAGTGCCGGTCCCTCGGTGATGGGTTTGTGTTCGGAAGGGTCGCTCCGCAGGTCGTAGAGCTCCCGGCGGCCGAGCGTAATCCAGTCGATCAGCTTCATGCTGCCGAGCCTGAGAGAGCGCAGGTGGCCGTGGCCTTTTTCGAACTGGGTGCTGCGCATCGTTTCACTGACGATGGGCATCTCGGACGGTTCGCCACCGAGAACTGCAGCAGCGAGCGACGGGCCGGGCAGGGGATGTTCCCTGATTCCCACGAGCTCGAGAATCGTCGGTGCGATCGAGACGGACGCGGGAATGAGGGCGTGCACACGTCGCGGAGCAAGTCCCGGTGCCGAGAAAATCAGCGGAACGCGAAGGACTTCTTCGTACAGGGTGTTCAGGTGGAAACAACCTCCGTGCTCGACGAACTCCTCGCCATGGTCCGACGTGAAGACGATCAGGGTGTGGTCGCGGAGACCCCGCCGATCGAGTTCATCGAGCAGCTTGCCAATGTAGCGGTCGGCCCGGTGGATCGCGCCGTCGTACTCGGCCAAGTAGTTACGAATGCGATGCTCCGCGGCGCGCGACGCGCACGCCTTGCGCAAACCTTTGCGCGGCGGTTGGTCGGGTAGTCCGAGCGCTTTGCGATCGATGGGGTCGGTCAAGTACGGGGTGTGCGGGTCGTAACCGTGCCACCACAGAAAGAATCGCTCGCCGGCATGTTGGTCGAGCCAGTAGCGCGTGTCTTCGAGGTTGTCGCGAAAGTACTTCCCGTTGCTCCGGTACTCCTGGAAGCCCTGGTCGAAACCGAACGCGGCCGATACGTTTACGCCGCCCGTGAAGGCCGCGGTCCGGTAGCCGTGCTCGGCGAGAACGCCGGCCAGCGTGGGTACGTCGTCGGGCAGCCGGCGGCGGTCCTTGAGAGCGATCACGCCATGCTCGGCTGGATACAAGCCGGTCATGATCGAAAGGTGCGCCGGCCGGGTCCAGGAGGACTGGCTGATTGCGTTTTCGAAGAGCACCCCCCCTTCGGCGAGGCGATCGATGTTCGGCGTCACCGGACGGGGGTACCCGTAGGCTCCCACGTGATCGGCCCGCAACGTGTCGGCGGAAATCAGCACCACGTTGCAGCCGGGGCACGCAGGAGCGGCGGGCTTGCTGCAGGCGGCGGCTGCGGTACAAGCTCCGATGAGCAGCAGCGCCGCCGCGGTGCGGTAGCCGCGACCGGGAACCATCGCCGATCACGATACCCGTAGGAAGCCCCGGCTCCAAGGGCTTTCATTGGAGGCCCGGCTTTTGTAGGTTCGGCGACGACCGCTGTTCGTTTGGCGGAGGGAACCATGAACCAAGACAAGACCAGCGGCGGCGACGTGATCCGGTCGGCGTTGTTCGTCGATTTCGACAATATTTTCATCGCCCTGCGCGACGAGAACCCGAAGGCTGCCGAAGAGTTCGCTACGAACCCCAATCGTTGGGTCGAGTGGCTGGTTCGCCTCAACTGGCAGGGCGGCTTCGCCCGCGGCCGGCGCCGGGCGATCCTACTGAAGAAGTGCTATCTCAACCCGGGGACCTTCGGCAAGTTCCGCCCCTATTTCACGCGAGCGGCGTTCGAAGTAGTGGACTGTCCGTCGCTGACCGGGCGCGGCAAGAACTCCGGGGACATCCACATGGTCCTCGACATTCTCGATACGCTCGCACACCCGACGCTGTTCGACGAGTTCATTCTCCTTTCGGGCGATGCCGACTTCACGCCGGTACTCCTCAGGCTTCGCACGCATGATCGCCGGACGGTGATCTTGACCGGCGGTCTCGCCGCCCAGGCGTATCGGGCGGCTGCCGACCACGTGATCGACGCGGACCGCTTCGTAGAAGAGGCGTTGCGAGCAGCAGCCACCGCTCCCGCTTCGGCCGGGACGCTCGAGCGCCCGGCCGGGGCGGCGACCGTGTCCGAAGCGCGCCTACGCGAGCTTGCGGACAAGCTCTACGAAGTCGCGACGACGAACGGGGAGATTCAAGCTCCCGATCTCGCCCGCGACGTGTTCATGCGCTTTCCCGACTTCAAGGACAGCAACTGGTACGGTTTCCTCTCGCTGCGGCGACTCGTCGACGAGCTCGTTGCCCGACGCGACGACCTCGAGGTCGTGGAGGAAGACCCGTGGTACGTGCGCGTGCGTCGCCAACCGAGCGCGGCTCTACCGCCCGCTCCGACTGCACCGTCGGGCCCGCCTGCGGGGGATGCCGCTCAAGTTGCGGCGATTCTCGAGGCAACCGTCAAACGCGCGTCCGAGCCGGTCCCGACCGGAGTGATGGCGCAGGCGATCATCGATCGGATCGGACCCGGGGTGTTGGAATCCGAATGGTTCGGCTACGGGACGTTTCGGGCGCTGCTCGATCGCTTGCTTCCGGACCTCGGCCTGGAGTTTGCGGCCGAGCCTCCAGGCTATGTGTATGATCCGGCACGCCATCCTACTCCCGAGCAGGCGAGCCGGTTCGACCGTGAGCTGCCGGAGCTGGCGAGCCTGGCCACGCGGCTTTCGCAAGTCACCGGGGTTCCTCGTTTGCACCCGGAGGACTACGCGGCGCTGTTCGAGCGTTTGGCCGAGGAAGTACGCGAGCACGGATTCCAGCTCAACGACACGAGCAAAGCCGTCCGCGACAAGCTGATCGAAGAAGGTCGTTCGGTATCGCGTTCGGCCGTTGCCTTCGTCGTCCGCGGGGTCCGATTCGGCGGTCTCGACTTGCGCACGGTGGATCGTTCCCGCCTGACGGCCGGCGATCTTGCCTCCGCGTTCAAGCACAACGTTTTCAACCTGTGCCAGGGCGCGCAGCTCGAGCTGTCGCCGGAGGAGGACGCCATGCTCGATCGCTGGTTCGGCACGCCGGCGAACCCCCCGGCATAGCTTCACCCCGCACAGCGGGTTCTTTGCGGGGCCACCCCCAATCGTGGTGCGACCAAAGCCGAAGCGGAACTAGGTCTTTCGTCGTGCTTGTCGGGCGCCCCGCGGCGCGCCACTGTGGATCATGTCCGGTAGAGGACATAGGGATTGCCAACTGGAGCTTCCCCGCGGCTGCCGAGGACGGGATGCGCAACGGACGGATGACCCCCTCCTCCTGGGCTTGGTTCTCGGCAGCCGCGGGGAGTCGGTACTTGCCTGATTTTTCATGCCTTTCTGACGAGCGGACGGTGCTCCGCGCTGCCGTCGCCTAGCTCGAGAAACCGGCCTGCGCCGCTCGAAGGTCGGGGTTCGTCAGGGGTTCACGTTCAGCGCCTGCGCACAAGTCCGGCGCCGTTCCTCCGGAAGCAGCCCGTAGAGCGCCACAGGGGGGCCGGCCGGCATCAAGCGGAGCGCAACGCCGGGATCGTGCTCGGCCCGTTCAACAACGAACTCCAGCGCACGCTCGACGTCGTCGAGAAGCCTCGGTTGCGGTCGAGGCATGCGAGCAAGCGGCAGACTGAAGTCGTCCCAGTGAACCGGAACGACGAGTCGTGCGCCCACGGCAGTGACCGTTTCCTCGTAGTACGCAAGCCTCTGGCGTTCACTGTCGAGTCCGAGCGCGCCGATACTGAGGACGGCGATGTCCGCGTGGCGTCCTCTGAGAGCGCCGGGGCGGTAGCCGGCGCTACCCTGGACGAGCATCGTGCCGCAGGGGTGTTCGAGCAGTAGAGAGTACGATTCTCCGGAGCGGTATGCGAGGGCCGGGGCAGGGGGTACGAGCGGTTTTTCGATGCGACCTTGGACCATGGTCCTGCCGAGCGCCGTTTCGGCGTGCCGTGAGGGAATCAACGTCACTCGGAAACGCCCGAATTGCATTGGCCGCCCGGGGTCGGCGACGACGATTTGTTCCTCCGGCAGGCGCCAACCGCGTCCGATATTGGCCGTCGAGCGGGAACCGACGAGCTTGGCGCCCGTAAGTCGAGCGACTTCGGGGGCATCCATGGCGTGGTCGTAGTGCGAGTGCAGGACGATGACGGCGGCCAGTCGCTTGATTCGCGCCTCGGCGAGCGCCCGTGCGATCCTCCGGCGGTCCGGTGCGATCTTTGCTCCCAACAAAATGCGCAGCGGCCCGTGCGGCCGCGAGAAGAAACCGTCCGTCATCAGCGCCGTGTCGCCATCGTCGATCAGCAGCGTGGTTGCTCCGAGCCAGCGCACGATCGGCAGCGCCCCCGGCGGGGCTTCGGGGAGCAGGTAGCGCCGGTACGGCGCGAGATCGGGGTACGAATAGCGCTGCTCGGCGATCCAGCCCGCGGCGATGGCGCCACAGACCAGGGGAATGACGAACAGATACCTCGGCCAGCGCATTAGCTTCGTGCGCCGTCCGGCGCTCGCTCTAGGCGGCCTTCGAGCGCGGGGCAAGCCGTCTTACTGCTCCCGGGCTGCACCGGCGATCCGCAGTCCGGCGGGCTCGTCCAAGTCCACTTTCACCGTTTCGGCGATTCGAGCGATCATCATGTAGAAGCCGATCGCCACCAACAGCTCGACGATCTCTCGTGCGTCGAGATGGCCGGCGACACGGTTGAACGTTTCGTCGCTGGCGCCAACGTTCTCGACGACCTCGGTCGTGAAGTCGAGCACTGCAAGCTCTCGTTCGGAGAAGTGCTCGGCCGAGATCTCTCCACGCTCGATGGCCGCGATCTGTTCACTACGGACACCCGCGCCTTGGGCGATTGGTACGTGCTGCGTCCACTCGTACCGTGCCGACGAAAGCGCCGCGATTTGCAGGATCGCGAGCTCCCGGAGATCGGCGTCGAGGCTCTGCTTGCCCAAAATGGCGCTTCCGAGCCTGAGCAGAGGGCGGAAACACGTTTCGGCGTGTGCCATCGTGCGCATGATGTTCAGTTGCACCGGCAGCCGTTCGAGCGCGTCGCGAACCGCTTCCGGGGCGTCCTTTGCTTCGACCAGGGGAAGTCGTGCCATGACACACCTCTATCTTCCGCCGCGTTTCCAGGCAAAATGATGCCGATGCAGCCTCCAGGCAGCGGCGAGACGACTCCAGGCGGAACCAAGCCCTGCCCCTATTGCGGCCGGCCGATTCTCGTCAAGGCGCTTCAGTGCGTGCACTGCAAGCGGTGGATGCCGGAACTCAGGAGACCCCCGTCGCCACCGCAATTCGAGGCCACCGAATTCTCGCGCGGACAACCGGCCGCCCACCTGCTCGTCCTCAGTATCCTGACCCTCGGCCTCTACGAATTTTACTGGTTCCACCGCAATTGGCGTCATTTCTCCGAGCACCTCGGGCGGCCGCTGCGTCCCGGGTGGCGGACGCTGGGGCTGCTCGTCCCCGGACTCAATATTTTCCTCGTCTATGACCAGTTACGCATGATCGCAGACGCCGCCGGTCGCGCGGGCGTGGCCGTTTCGTACTCTCCAGGCGTGGCCACGGCGGTGTTTTTCGCGCTGGCGTTCCTGTCGAACCTGACCATGGTCTGGGCGCTGTCGCTTCTCACGGTGCTCCCGCTGCTCCCGGTGCAAGAGACGCTCAACCGGTTCTGGGTGGGGCAACAGCCGGATCGCCCGATGCGCCGCGAATTTACCGGTGCCGAGCTGCTGGCGATGATCGCGGGTGTCTCGATGGTAGCCGCGGCGCTGCTCGGCACGCTCGCCGGATGAAGGCGAACGCTGCGGCGTTTGCGGGTTGACGTACGTCTTGCGGTCGCAGTAGATTCGAGTCCGCTGCGCCCGGCCTTGTGCCGGTGCGGCGCGAGGTTCGTGTTCGAGGGAGGTCGTTCGGGTGCGTTACATCGATACCCCAAAGCCCCGCTTGTTCGCCCACCGAGGAGCATCGATGCGGTTTCCGGAGAACACGATCGAGGCCTTCGATGCGGCGGTTGCGGCTGGGATCGACCTTCTCGAACTCGACGTGCACGGAACGAGCGACGGCCGGATCGTGGTGATCCACGACGACACGCTCGACCGCACGACCGACGGGAGTGGCCCGGTCCGTTCGTGCTCGGCGGCCGAGCTTCAGGCCCTCGACGCCGGCTACCGGTTCGAAGGGCCGAGCGGAGATTTTCCCTATCGCGGTCGCGGGTTGCGCATTCCCTTGTTCGACGAGGTGCTCGAGCGGTTTCCCGACACGCCGTTGAACGTGGAGATCAAGCAGCTCGATCCGCCGATCGAGCGGCAGGTCATCGAGGCGCTCGATCGCTACGGGGCGAGGGAGCGAGTTCTGCTTGCCGCCGGGGACCATCGCATTCTCGAGCGCATTCGCGGGGCCGCGCCCGATGTGCTCAGCGGCATGTCGGCCGTGGAAGTCGCCGATTTCCTCGTCCGCTCGGCCACCGGTGATCTGTCCGATTACCGGCCGGCCGGTTTCGCGTTGCAAGTGCCGGTGCAACACGGTGCCGTCGAAGTCGTCACCGACTCGTTCGTTGCGGCGGCCCACGAGGTCGGGCTCGAAGTGCACGTGTGGACGATCAACGACGCGGACGAAATGAAACGTCTACTGGCGCTTGGTGTCGACGGTTTGATGAGCGACGACCCGGAGCTCTTACTGAGCACGGTTCGCTGATCTCCTCGCCGGACAGCACTCGCCGGGTGCGTGTCTTCGCTTGCACGAGTCCGCTGGGCTAAGCTGAAGCGGCGTGTATCCGATCCTTCTGAAAATCGGTCCACTCACCGTCTACAGTTTCGGAGTCATGATGGCGACGGGGTTCTACGTCGGCGCGTGGCTCGCCGTGGCCGAGTTTCGCCGGCGCGGGGGCGAGCCCGAGCCCATGTGGAACCTGCTGCTGTGGACGTTCCTCGGCGGACTCGCCGGCGCCCGCCTCTTGAGCATGCTCGGAGACCCGGGTGCGGTACTGCGTGATCCGATCGGCGAGTTGTTCTCGGGTAGCGGCTTCGTTTGGTACGGTGGATTGATCGGCGGGTTGCTCGTTGGTCTGGCCTTGTTTCGCCGTTACGGGATTCCGCTGCCGAGGTTGCTCGACTGTGCGGCTCTGGGTTTGGCCATCGGCCAGGCGATCGGCCGCCTAGGTTGTCACATTGCCGGAGACGGCGACTGGGGAACGGTCACCGACCTTCCCTGGGGCGTCGCGTACGAGCGGGCGATCGTCGGTTGGCCCCATCCGCCAGGGGTGCGCGTGCACCCGACGCCGCTGTACGAGGCGGCCGCCTACACGGCCGTGTTCCTGGGCCTTTGGGCGATCCGCAAGAGGAATTTTCGCGAAGGGACGTTGTTTGCGCTGTACTTGGTGTCGACCTGTGCGGCCCGGTTCGCCGTCGAGTTCATCCGCACGAATCCGAAGCTGGCGTTGGGATTGACCGAAGCCCAGTGGACTGCGATGGTTTTGTTTGCGGCGGCGGCAACCTGGCTGGTGCGCTACCGTAAGGACCTGAGGGCGACGAGCGCCCGCTAGGCAGGACATGAAAAGATCGTCATACACACACTCGGTTGCTGCAGCCCTACTGTCGCTGGTGGTCCTGGCCTTGGGCGGCTGTAAGCTCGGCCGCGGCCCACAGCCCGGCGATCTCGCGCCCGATTTCGTCGCCCCGCGACTCGACGGCAGCGTTCAGAAGCTATCGAACTACCGCGGCAGCGTCGTACTGCTCAATCTGTGGGCAACCTGGTGCCCTCCGTGTATCGCCGAGATGCCCGTCCTCAATCGACTGGCCGAAAAGTACGGGCCGCGAGGCGTGGTGGTGCTCGGTGTGGCCGGCGACGACGATCCCGAAGCCGTGCGCCGGTTCGTCGATCAGCGTGGCGTGAAATTCGAGGTCCTTCTGGACCCGGGCGGTGCAGTAGGCACACAATATGGTATAACAGGGTATCCGGAGACGTTTCTCGTGGACCGCGAGGGGCGGTTGCGCGAGAAGTTCATCGGGCCGTTGCCCGCCGTGGGGGACGAGCCCGCTCCGGAGATCACGGGGGCGCTCGAGGCACTGATCGGGGAGCGCGAGAGGCTCGCTGCGGGCCCGTGAGAGGCTGAGGATTTGACTGTGGATGTGTGGGGGGCGGCACGGAGGCCGCCGAGCGGGCTTGATTCGACTATATAAGATCTGCAAGCGCTATGAGTCCGGCCGTGTGGCGCTCAGGGACGTGACCCTGCACGTAGCGCCTGGCGAGCTCGTGTTGCTGACCGGTCCAACGGGGTCGGGAAAGTCGACCCTGCTTCGTATACTCTTCGGCGACGAGCGGCCGACTTCCGGACGGGGAATCGTCAACGGTCGCAATCTCGATCGTCTCGAGGGTGCTTCACTGGCCGCTTTGCGCCGCGAACTCGGCCTGGTGTTCCAGGATCCCCGGTTGATCGAGCGCTGGTCCGTCCTCGACAACGTGGCCCTGGCAGCCGAGGTCGGCGGCCTCGGTCATGGGGTTGCCGTCTCGCGGGCCCGGACTTTGATCGAGATGATCGGCCTCGCCGACTACCTCGATGCGCCGCCGTCGGTCTTATCGGCGGGAGAGAGGCAAAAAATCGCAATCGTTCGCTCGCTCATCAACCAGCCGGCGCTGTTGCTGGCCGACGAGCCCACCGGTAATCTCGACCCCGACGCGAGCGCCGAAATCGTGGACCTGCTCAGGGAGATCAACCGCGATGGCACCACCGTGGTGATCGCGACCCACGATCAGGATGCGCTCGATCTGCTCCGATGCCGAACCCTGATGATGTACGACGGGCGGCTGGTCGAGGAGGAAGAGCGAATCGCGGCCGACCTGTGAGACGCCGCGGCGCCTCCAGCCAGCCGATCTCGTACTACCTGCGCCGCTCGATCGACTCGATTCTGGCGACGCCGGTGATCGCCGGCGTGACGATGACCAGTATCGCCGTGAGCGTCTTGCTCGCAGGCGCGGTCCTGCTCGTCGGTTCGAACGCGTTCCGGATCGTCCAGAGTTGGGGCGCCACGAGCGTTGACGTTTCGATCTACTTGAGCCCTGGAGTGTCCGAAGAGCGTGTCGTCGAGCTGAAGAAGCAGCTCGCATCCGATCCTGCGGTGGTCGATGTCCGGTACGTTTCGCAAGACGAGGCGTGGCAGTTTCTGGCCGACAACCTCGGCGACAGTGCGGATCTACTCGACGGGCTCGATGCGTCGGTTCTGCCGGCCTCGCTCGAGGTCGCACTCGGGCGCTCGGTGGACGACGAGGCGCTCGACGAGAAACTCGCCGAGTGGAAGGCCCTGAAAGAAGTCGACGACGTTCAGTACAACCGGCAGTGGATCAATCGGCTGCGCAACGCGATGGGAGTGATCCGTTGGGTCGCCTGGGCGCTGGGCGCTCTGGCACTGATCGTGTCTGCGATCATCGTTGGAGCGACCTTCCAGCTTGCAGCGTTCTCGCGCCGCGAGGAGATGGAAATGATGCGCCTCTTCGGCGCCGTCGGGACCCTGTACTGGGGACCGGCGTTGCTTACCGGCCTGATCGAAGGAGTGATCGGTGCATTCGCCGGAATCGGCCTGCTCAGCCTCATCTACCAGGTGACCGTGAACCCGATTACCAGTGAGCTGCCGGTGCTCGTCCATACGATCGACTTTCTGACGACCGGCCAGTGCTTCACGCTGGTGTTTTGGGGTGCGTGCCTCGGCGTAGCGGGGAGTTGGCTGGGCCTCCAGCGCTTCGGGGGATGGCGATGAGTCTGGGAGGCCGAGCAGGCCGCTCGGCTGGACGCGGCCTCCCGCGCGCCGGGCGCAGGAGGAACGCGCTGACCGGCGCGGCGAGCGTGGTCGTGGTCGCCGGTTTGCTTGCGGCCGTGCCCGCGGCGGTTGCGGCACCTGCTCCGACCTCGGACGACGTCGGTGTTCAACACACCAACGACCTCGAGGTCGTCCGCAAACGGCTGCAAGAAAAGCAGAAGCTCACCGAACAGGAAGCCCGGCGGGCGACCGAGCTGCTCAAGGAGCTCCATGATCTCGACACCCGCTTGCTTTCATCGAGTCGCAAGCGCCACGAGCTGCAGGCCGAAGAAGAGCAGCTCGAGCGTGGTCTGCGCGAGCACCAGGCCAAGATCGAAACGCTCGAATCCGAACGCGCCAAGGCCCGCGCGCTCTTGCGCCGCCGGCTGGCGAGTATCTACAAGCAAGGGCGACTCGGAAGCACCCGCGTACTGGAGCAAGCCGCGGCATCGGCCGAGCCGATACGAATGGCTCGCTATTTGGCGGCCATTTCGAAAGCCGATACGACGGCGATGCGGGAGTACGAGCAACTGCGCCGGCGTCATGAACAAGCGCTGGCGGAGCTGCACGCGAAGAAGCAGGAGCTCGAGAAAAAGAAAGAGGCCTTGCGCCGTGAGGCGGCCAAGTATGAGGTCGCGCGCAAGGAAAAGGCCGCTCTGCTCGCACGGCTACAAAAGGATCTCGAGAAGCATCGTACGGAGGCGGAAAAGCTCCGCGCGGCCGAAGAGGACCTGATCAGCATCATCAACCTCGCGCCGCCGCCCGAGGTTCCGCCGCCGTCGAGTCCGAAGGAGCCGGAGGTGCGGGAGGCGCGGGTCCGGCCCCCGGTTCGCCGCGAGCGCGAACGTCCGTTCGGGATGCGCAAGGGAGAGCTCGCGGCTCCGGTGCGGGGCGAGGTGATCCTGCGCTTCGGCGACCGCCGGGAGGGCGGTCCCCGCGAGCAGGGAATCGTGATCCGCGCGGCGCCCGGTTCCGAAGTGACTGCCGTGGCCAGCGGCGAGGTCCGTTTTGCCGGCCCGTTTCCCGGCCTCGGCAACATGATCATCCTCGCTCACGGGCAGCGCTACCACACCGTGTACGCACACCTCGTGGAGATGACCCGCGAGGTCGGAGACCGAGTCCTCGAGGGCGAGCCCGTCGGGCGCCTCCCCGACGACGATCCTCTGTTGCACTTCGAACTGCGCGCCGAAGGAAAGCCACTCGACCCAGCGGCGTGGCTGCGGGGTGGCTACGCTGCATTTGCCGAATAGCCGGCCGCCGGCTCGCCGGCGCGGATCGGCATGGAAGGCGATTGTCCGCCCCGCGGGGCTTGGCTATACTCGCGAAGTCATGCGCAGAAAACGCTCTTTTCGCCCAGCCGCCCTCGTCGTGATCGTTCTCGCAGGCGCGTTCGCCGTCTATTTGAGCCCCATCGGGCGGACGGTCGCCCGTGCCGCCCGCGACACGTACGCCAGCCTGGAGACGTTCGCCAACATCATGGCGATCGTGCAGAAGAACTACGTCGAGGAAGTGTCGACCGAACAGCTGATCGAAGGCGCGATCGACGGCATGTTGTCCTCTCTCGATCCGCACAGCGCGTACCTCACGCCGGAACTGTTTCGCGAGCTTCAGGTCGATACGCGCGGGAGCTTCGGGGGGCTCGGGATCGAGATTACGATCCGCGACGAAGTGCTCACGATCATCGCCCCGATCGAGGATACCCCCGCCTACCGTGCGGGCATCAAGCCGGGCGACGAAATCATCAAGATCGACGGGCAGCTGACGAAGGGAATGTCACTGATGAAGGCGGTGTCCCTGATGCGCGGCGCCAAGGGAACCGACGTAGTTTTGACGCTGCACCGGGAGGGCGTTCCCGACTTGTTCGATGTCAAGCTCACCCGCGAGATCATCCGCGTCAAGAGCGTCAAGGACACCAAGCTATACGACGACCGCTACGGCTACGTCCGCGTGGTCCAGTTCCAGGAAGGCACTTCGCGCGAGCTGGCTGGAGCGATCGAGGACCTCGAGAAACAGGCTCCAAGCAAGCTGCAGGGCTTGATCATCGACCTGCGTCACAACCCGGGCGGCCTGCTCAACGAAGCCGTGAAGGTCGCCGACTTGTTCCTCGACGCCGGCCTGATCGTTTACACGGAGGGCCGCGTCGACAGCCAAAAGCAGCGTTTCCTAGCGCGCAACGATGGGGACGAGCCCGACGTGCCCATCGTCGTGCTGGTCGACGAAGGATCGGCGAGCGCTTCGGAAATCGTCGCCGGCGCGCTTCAGGATCACAAGCGGGCGATCTTGGTGGGGACCAAGACGTTCGGCAAAGGATCAGTACAGACGATCCTGCCGATTGGACACGATTCGGCACTTCGCCTGACGACGGCGCGCTACTACACGCCGTCGGGCCGGTCGATTCAGGCGACGGGAATCGAGCCCGACGTGCGCGTCGAACCGGTGGTGCAGGTGGCAAAGGCGACCGAGCGTTTCCAAGTTCACGAGAAGGACCTCTCCGGACACATGGAGAACGAGCAGGCCGTGAGCGACGCTCCGGCCGAACCGGTCGCCGTAGGAGATCCCCAGATCGAACGTGCGCTCGACTTGCTCAAGACCTGGCGCGTGTTCTCGCGGTTCCACGAGCAGGGACTCGATTTGCGCGCCGGCGGCGAGAAGGACACCAACTGAATTGTAGGCTGGGTGTAGCCTGGCTGCGCCGGCCTCGAACGTGGCATGTCGCCTGCCGAACACACGAGCCCCGAGCTCCCGTTCGAAACCGGGCTGGAATCGGGAGAGCCACAGCGCCCGCTATCGGTTTCCCAGCTCATCGGCCTGATCGCGGATGCCTTCGACCGGGAGTTCGCGGACGTCGCCGTTGCCGGCGAGATTTCCAAGTGGACGGTCGCTGCGAGCGGTCACTGTTACTTTACCCTCTCCGACGAAGACGCCCGCATCGATGCGGTCATGTGGCGCAGCGACGCCGCACGGCTGCGCATCGAACCGCAGGTCGGCGACGAAGTCGTGTGCCGCGGCAAGGTCGGCGTGTACGGCCCGCAGGGCCGCATGCAACTGTATGTCACGACGTTGCGGCCGGTGGGTTGGGGGGCCGCGCAGCGCGCGCTCGAAGAGCTCAAGAGAAAACTTGCCGCCGAAGGGCTGTTCGCCGAAGAACGCAAGCGCCCGTTACCACGGTTTCCCGCTACCGTCGGCGTCGTTACCTCGCGGGCGGGGGCGGCGCTGCACGACATCCTCACGACGATCGCTCGTAGATCACGCGGTACGAGGGTCCTGATCAGCCCGGCTCAGGTGCAAGGCGAGGATGCACCCGCCTCGATCGTCGCGGCGCTCGAGTTGCTCGCCGAGGACGGCAGCGCCGATGTCGTGATCGTCGGCCGCGGCGGGGGAGCGAGCGAGGACTTGGCCGCGTTCAATGACGAGCGCGTAGTACGGGCGGTGGCGTCGTTTCCAGTCCCCGTGGTATCGGCCGTCGGCCATGAGATCGACGTGACCCTTTGCGACCTGGCCGCGGACCGCAGGGCCGCCACCCCCACGGCGGCCGCCGAGCTGGTAGTTCCCGTGCG
>CAZQYE010000019.1:0-19188 GCA_964597375.1 uncultured Myxococcales bacterium | reverse complement strand
GGCGGTGGCCGCTGACGGCACCGGCCGCACGCGCCGCCGGGCGTAGCAGCACGCGCGCCACGCGGCGCCCCTTCATCTCGCGTACCTCGCCCTCGTAGTCGGCGAGCGTAAACCGTTCGCCGGGGCGGGGGATGCGGCCGAGCGCTTTGCACACGTAGCCGCCGACGGTATCGAGGCCCCCGTCGCGGAGCGACTCGAGCGAGAGCCTGTGGCACAGGTCCTCGACGAGGACCATGCCGTCGACTTCCACGCCATTGTCCGTCTCGACGAACTCGGGAGGCGTGGCCGGAGCCGTTTCGTCGCGGACATCACCGGCGATCTCTTCGAGCACGTCGTCGAGCGTGACGATCCCGGTGGGAATTCCGTGCTCGTCGACGACCACCGCCATGCCGGAGCGCTGCGCGCGGAACGACGCCAGCAGAACGTCGAGCGGCTGGCTTTCGGGAACGAACAGCGCCGGTTGCTGGATGAGCAACAGTTCGTCGGACGACGTCAGGGTGTGCAGGCGGGGCAGCAATTGCTTGATGTGCACCACGCCCGAGATCGTGTCGAGTCCGGTCTCACACAGCGGATAGCGCGTGCGGCGGGTCTTTTCGACAACCGCGAGATTATCGGCGATCGGTCGTTCGAGGGATAGATAGTCGATGCGATCGCGCGGGACCATCACCTGCTTGGCGGTTCGGCGCGCCAGCAGCGACCGGACGGCCTCGCGTGCCGCCTCGACGCCCGAGGGACGGCGCCGCCGGCGCCGGCGCAGCCACAGGCCGGCCGCGAGCACGGCACAGAGCACGAGGGCTACTGCGAAAGAGGATAGTGGAGGGTCAGCGGCCTCGCTCATCGACGCGGCTCAGTTTAGAAGCCCGCCGTGTACCTTTGCAAGTGCTGCCGCCGCGGTGTTCCATCTGGCCGGGGCGCGAGACGAATGCTGGCGTGCGTGATCGAGAGCGGGCGGCCGCGGCTCCGGCGTTCCCACCCGGCGCCCGAGGCACGACCGGGTTGGGTGTGCGTCGACGTCCACGTCGCGGGAATCTGCCGTACGGATCTCGAACTGGCCGCCGGGTACATGGATTTTCGTGGCGTTCCGGGGCACGAGTTCGTGGGCACGGCCGTCGACGGGCCGTTGGCCGGCCGCCGAGTCGTGGCCGGGATCAATTTCGGTTGCGGCGAGTGTGATTGGTGCGAGAACGACCTCGCGCGCCACTGCCCGCGGCGCAGTGTGCTCGGAATCGACGGCGCCGACGGCGCGATGGCCGAACGCGTCGCCGTGCCGGCGGGAAACCTCGTCGAAGTCGACGACGCGATCGACGATGAGACCGCCGTTTTCATCGAGCCGGTGGCCGCTGCCTGCGAGCTGCTCGAGCAGCTCGGTGCGCACCGGCCTGCCGACGCTCTGGTTCTCGGCGACGGCAAGCTCGGGCCGCTGGTCGCGCAAGTGCTTGCATCGGAGTCCATAGCCGTGGACCTGGTTGGCCGCCATCTCGACGGGCTCGGCTGGCTCGGCCGACGGGGCGTGCACTTGCGCGAGCGACCGGAGGAAGGACGCCGCTACGAGATGGTCGTCGATGCGACGGGGCGAGTCGAAGGCCTGCGCACGGCGATCGAGCGGGTCCGCCCGCGCGGAATCCTGGCGCTCAAGACGACGGTCGCGCAAGCCTATACCGTCGACCTCGCTCCGCTCGTGATCAACGAGGTGACGCTCCTCGGGTCGCGCTGCGGGCGGTTTGCGCCGGCCATCGAGCGCCTCGCGGACGGGCGAGTCGAGGTCGCGCCCCTCATCGATGCGCGTTTTCCACTCGAGCAGGTCGAGGAGGCATTCCGGCGGGCGGCCGTGCCGGGGGTTCGCAAAGTTCTAGTGACGGCGAGGTGGTGAAATGGATTTCTCCCACACTGCGGAGCAGGAGCAATTCAGGGCGGAACTGCGGCAATGGTTGGCCGAACGCAAGGCCGCCGGTGCGATGGATACGGGGCCGGCGCGCTCGCTGGACGAAATCGTCGAACGGGGCAAACGGTGGCAACGCGAGCTCTACGAGGGCGGTTGGTGCGGGCTCGCCTGGCCGCGCGAGTACGGCGGCCGCGGCGCCGGCTTGATCGAGCAGATCATTTTCCAGGAAGAGCTCGCACGCGCCGGGTCCCCACAGCTCGTCAACTTGCTGGCTCTTTCGATGGTCGGACCGCTGATCATCGACCACGGCACCGAGGCCCAGAAAAAGCGCTACCTCAAACCGATCCTGACGGCCGAGGAAATCTGGTGCCAGGGGTTCAGCGAGCCGGGCGCCGGTTCCGACCTCGCATCGGTCGCCACCCGCGCCGAACGCAGCGGCGACGAATACGTGGTGAACGGCCAGAAAGTTTGGACGAGCTACGCGCAGTACGCGGACTTCTGTATCCTGCTCGCGCGTACCGATCCGAACGTCCCCAAGCACAAGGGGCTTACGATGTTGATCGTCGACATGAAGTCGCCCGGGGTCGAGGTCCGCCCGCTCAAACAGATGAACGGCGATAGCGAGTTCAACGAAGTGTACTTCGACGAGGTGCGTGTTCCTGCCGAAAACGTGATCGGCCGCGAGGGCGACGGGTGGAACATGGCGGTCGCCATGCTGATGTACGAGCGTGCGACGCTTACGTTTCAGCGACAGCTCCAGTCGCGTGTGGCCCTGGAGGACCTACTTCGCTTCGCCCGTGAGTTCGAGGAACGGGGCCGCAGGGCCGCCGACGACCCGGTGTACCGGCAACGGATCGCGCGCTCGTACATCGAGAGTGAGGCCCTCAGACTGACGTCGCTGCGACACTTGACCAAACAGCTGCGCGGGGCGCCGCCGGGCCCCGAAGGCTCGATGGAAAAACTGTTCTGGAGCGAGATGTTTCAGCGCATGCTCGGCGTGGCCATGGACATCGCCGGACCCTACGCCCAACTGGCGGCCGGCGATCCTCGCGCGCCGATGGAAGGCCGCTGGCCGCACTTGTTCCTATACTCGCGCGGGCGAACGATCGCCGCCGGCACTTCCGAGATTCAACGTGGCATCATCGCCCAGCGGGTTCTCGGGTTGCCCCGGGACCGCTGAGCGCGCTCATCCGGCCTTTCGCGTCTTGCGCCGCTCGCGCTTGGCGTTGATCGAGTGGCGCCGTCCGTTCACACGACGGAAGGGGAAGCGGTAGACCTGACCGCGCTTGCCCTGGCGCTCGGTGCGGGTGCGCCACGACTCCAGCCCGCGGCGCAGATACTCGGGTTCCATGTTGAGCGCCTGGCAGATGCTGGCGAACGAAAACGGCCAGCTCATGTCGTCCGATTCGAGCCAAGCGGTCACTTCGTCGTCCTCGAAGTCTTCCTCGCCCGGAGTCGACTGGATGAAGTTGCGTTGGAACGATGCGATGGCGTCTTCGAGAACCGCCAACATGAGGCGTTTTTCGGGTACCAGCGTCGTGTCGGTGAAGACACGGTCGAAGAACTGAGAAGGAGTCATCGTGTCCGGCTCGATCATGGTGACGGCGGGATCTTCGACACAGACTGTCTTGGACTTTCGCTGCCCTTCGCCTGCGCTTGCCTGTTCTTCTCGTGCTTTCATTGTTCCTCCGTTCTTCACGTGGCAGGAACGAACCACCCGCCGCCACCGGTCCCGCGGCCGACCCAGCTCCTGCCGTCTCGCTGGATATCGCACCCGGCCCCCGGCCGTCAATGGCCGGTGCCGGATTTGGCTTCTTTTTCGTCCGTTTCTTCCCTCAGTTCTTGAATCGCCCTCAAGAGCGCCTTCCGGCGCAGAATCAAAATGAACTGCTCGACGAGCTTGACCGCCGAGAGCGCCATTTCGGCCAGCCGCGCGTCATCGACTTTTCCCGTGACCGCCCGCGTGAACATACGCAGCTCGTTGCGGGCCAAATCGCCGATCGCCTTGACGTACATCGGCATGGCGAGTTCCTTGGGGATCAGGCGGTCGGTGAGGCCGGCGTTCTGAATGGCGGCCAGGGTCTCGAGCAGGGAGACGTCGTCGCCTTCGAAATACTCCCGACCGTCCCGAACGATCGGGGTGAGGATGCCGATCTCGACGTAGTAATCGATTTGCTCCTGCTCGAGGCCCGCGAACTCGTGAGCCTTGTCGCGCGGAATCGGATCGCGCCCGGGAACGAGCAGGACTTCTTCGTAAAAGCGACCCTCGAGGCCGAGCAGGGTGTCGATCTCCCGCTGGCTGATCACCGTCGAATCCCGGTCGAGGATCGCCTTGATGACGTCGAGCGGCAGGAAGCGTTTGCGCTGGAGCTCCTTGATCGTGCGGATGCGATCGACGAAGGAGCGGTCGTAGTAGGCCATGTTACGGCCGGTCTTGAGCGTCGGAGGCGGCAGCAGGCCCTCCCGGATGTAGAACTTGATCGTTCCCGTGGAGACGCCGGTCTGCCGCGCCAGGTCGGAGATCCGGTAGAGGCCTTTCTTCTTTGCCGCGCTCGCCGTCATGCCGAAGTGGAAAGTAGAAAGTACGACTATCCACTTACTAGATAGTTCGTTAGGTTGTCAAGGCGTTTTTTGTCGGCTGTGCAGATTTTTCCGAAATCGTTGAAAAATCAGGTGGAAACCAGTCTGCGGCAACCAGCGCCGGCACGCGGGTGGGCACCCCATGAGGGGGGCGGTGGCCATTGACAGTGTAGCCGGCCGCAAGTACGCGAGAGGGGATGGCCGACGATTTCTTTTCTCCGGCGTGGCGGCGGCGGGCGCTTGCGCGGGCGGCCGAGGACCTCGTTGACGTGGCCGTCGTGGGGGGCGGGATCACCGGCGCGGGAATCGCCCGCGAGGCCGCCCTCCGAGGGCTGTCGGTCGTTTTGCTCGAGCGGGGCGATTTCGCCAGCGGAACGAGCAGCCGGTCATCGAAGCTCATCCACGGCGGCGTCCGCTACCTGGCCCAGGGAGACGTGGGCCTGGTGCGCGAAGCAGCGCGCGAGCGCGCGGTACTACGCCGGATCGCGCCGCATTTGGCGCGACCCACTACGATGCTGATCCCGGCGCGATCGACCCGCGGCCGGCTCAAACTGAGCGCCGGCCTGTGGGCGTTCGCGCGATTGGCCGGCCGTGACGCCGAAGCCGGCCATCGGGTACTCGACCGCTCCGAGGCGCTCGAGGCCGAGCCGCTCCTGCGTGACGACCGGCTCGCCGGTGCAGTGACGTTTACCGAGTTCGCTACGGACGATGCCCGGTTGACGTTGGAGACGGTGATGTCGGCGGCCACGGCGGGGGCGCTCGCGGCGAACTACGCCGAGGTCACCGGCAGCCGAGACGGCGCGGCCGGGATTTGCCTGGACGCGGTGGACCGAACCACTGGAGAGTCTCTCGAGGTGCGCGCCCGGGTCGTCGTCAACGCTTCGGGACCATGGCTCGACGAGGTCGCGGGCAGGCTCGGCGATGGCGGGGGAAGAACCCTCGAGCTGACGCGCGGGATTCACCTGGTATTTCCCGCTTCACGGATACCGGTTCGCCATAGCGTCGTTCTGCCCGCACCCGACGGGCGTTCCGCATTCATCGTTCCCGCCGGCGACGTGGTGTACGCGGGCACGACCGATACTCTCTACGACGGCGATCCCGCCGAGCCGGGCGTCGATTCCGCCGATGCCGCCTACCTACTCGAGGCCCTGGCCGCCGTCCTGCGCGATCCGCCCGCGGCCGGCGAGGCGATCGGCGTATGGTCGGGGGTGCGCCCGCTGGTGAGGCAACCGGGCAAGGCTCCCTCGGAGATCTCCCGCCGGGACGAGATCCGCGTGGGGCCAGGGCCGCGCGTGGCGATCGCCGGCGGCAAGCTCACGACCTACCGCAAGATGGCCGAGCGCGTCGTGGCTCGGGTCGTCGATTTGCTCGGTGGGTCGGGCTCGCGGGCCGACACCTCCGAGGTCGCTCTGGTGGGCGGCGGGGCCGCCGAGCAGCAGGCGGCCCGCGCCCGCGCCCCCGAGCTCCCCGACCGAAGGCTTTGCGAGCGCCTGTGGGCGACGTATGGAGCGAGGGCCGAGGACCTGATCCGGCGGGTCGCAGCCGATCCGAATGCCGCCGAGCGGATCGGCGGCATCGAAGAGCTGACCGCGGCCGAAATCGAGTACTTCGTAACGCGCGAGATGGCGCTGACCGTCGATGACGTGTTGCGCCGCCGTTCGCGTGTTGCCATGTTTGACGGCGAGCGGGCGACCGCGGTGGCAGGGGCGGTGGCCGAGCAACTCGCTCGGTACCCCGGTTGCGCTGCCTGGGCTGCGTGCCCGCAGGAGGCCTGGACGGAGATGCGCAGCCGCGAGCTTGCTGCGGTACGGGCTGCAGGCGCAGCCGGGACTGCGGCTCCCGGCGGGGGGCGACGACATGGGTGATTTTGCGGCCAGGCTCGGCGAGCTCAGAAAGAGCGTCGCCGACCTCGAGGTGATTACCGACGCCGGCGAGGTTGCCGAGCGTAGCCACGACACGTGGATGCGCTCGCTCATCGAGCGCCGAAAGGGGGCGACGAGGAGAGCCTCGGCGCTCGTCCGGCCGACGTCGACCGAGCAAGTGAGCGCCGTGCTCGAATGGGCCGACCGGACGCGCACGCCCGTCGTTCCTTTCGGTCTCGGCTCGGGGGTGTGCGGTGGTGTCGACGCCGGCAGCGGCCAGATCGTCGTCGACATGAGCAAGATGGACGAGATCGTCGAGGTCAACGACGCGTCGCTCACGGTGACCGTGCAGGCCGGAATGCGCGGTTCGGATTTCGAAAAGGCTCTACGCGGTCGCGACCTCACGCTCGGCCATTTCCCGCAGTCGATCGAGCTGTCGACCGTCGGCGGTTGGTGCGCCACACGAGCGGCCGGGCAGTTCTCGACGCTCTACGGGAACATCGAGGACATGCTGATCGGGTGCAAGGTCGTGATTCCCGGTGGGACGGTGCTCGACCTGCCGGCCGTACCGCGTGCCGCCACCGGTCCGGATCTCAAGAGCGTGTTTCTCGGCAGCGAGGGGACGCTCGGGATCTTCACGGAACTCACGCTGCGCGTGCACCCGGTGCCCGAGGCCAGTCGCGGAGTTTCGTTCACGCTGCCGTCGTTCGAGTCCGGTATCGAGGCTCTGCGCCAGATCCTGCGTGTCGGCTGGCGACCGGCCGTGACCCGGCTGTACGACGCCATGGAGGCCGGGCGTAACTTCCAGAGCGACAGCGACGGCGAGCCGATGCTGCTCATCCTGAGCGAAGGGCCCAAGAGTCTCGTCGAGGCCGAGATCGAGGCGGTTTGCTCGATCGTGGACGGCTGCGGCGGCATCGACAACGGATCGGGGCCGGTGACGAGTTGGCTCGAGCACCGCAACGAGGTCCCGACGTTCGAAAGTCTGCTCGACCAGAACCTCGTGGTCGACACGATCGAAGTCGCGATTTCCTGGGAGCGGATGTCCAAGCTCTATACCGCGGTGGTCGAAGCGACCTCACCGCTCGAGGGCGTTCTGGCCATGTCCGGCCACGTTTCCCACTGCTACACACACGGGGCGAACATTTACTTCACGTTCATCGCCGCGCAGCAAAACCTCGACGAGGCCCTCGAACGTTACGACCGAGTGTGGGAGACGACGATGGCCACCACGCGCGATCTCGGTGGAACGATCGCCCATCACCACGGCATCGGCCGCGTGCGCAAGCGATGGCTCGAACGCGAGCTCGGCGCGGCCCGCGACCTGCTCATCAAGATCAAGCGGGCGGTCGATCCAAACGGCATCATGAATCCCGGCGTTCTCGTGGACGTGGACTGAGCGACCCGTGTCGTACGTCATGGCAATCGACGCGGGTACCACCGGGGTCCGCGCAGTCCTGTTCGGTGCACGCGGCGAGTCGATCTCGATCGCCTACCGTGAGTTTCCCGTGAGCTTCCCGAGGCCGGGTTGGGCCGAGCAGGATCCGCAGCGGTTGTGGCAGGCCACCGTCGAGGTAATCGCCGAGGCGGTGGAAGGCGCCGGGGTCGAAGCGCGAGAGGTCGTGGCACTGGGCATCGCGAATCAGCGCGCGTCGATCGTCGCATGGGAGGCGCGCGAGCTGCGACCGCTCGGACCGCTGATCACCTGGCAGGACGGCCGCACGTCCGAGCGCTGTCTCGAGCTGCAGGAGCAAGGGTTCTTCGTCAACCCGAACGTGTCGGTCACCAAGGCCGAGTGGATCATCAAGAACGTCGGTGCTGCAGCGGCGGCGGCCTCGAGCGGCCGGTTGTGCCTGGGCACGCTCGATAGTTGGTTGGTCGCAAAACTCACGGGCGGCGCCCACGTCACCGACCACGCCAATGCCAGCGCTACGGGGATGTACGCGCACTTGACGAAGAGTTGGGACGAGCAACTGCTCGACGCGGTCGCGATTCCAGTCGCGGCGCTGCCCGAGATCGTCGATTCCGCCGGGGAATTCGGGCGCGTCACTGCGGACGTGGCAGTCGCCGGCGCCGAGGTCGCCGCCATTTGCGGGGATCAGCAGGCGTCCCTGTACGGACTCGGCTGCACCGAGGCGGGTCGGACCAAGTGCTCGTACGGTACGGCCGCGATGGTCGACATGAATTCGGGAGGCGAGATCGCCATCGGCGGGGCCGGAACCTACCCGCTCGTCGCGTGGGCGCGCGAAGGCCGGGCGACCTACTGTGTCGAGGGCACGGTCGTCACCGCCGGTGCCGCGGTCCAGTGGTTGAGGGACGGACTCGGGCTGGTCGAGGAAGCCGCCGAGACCGACTCTTTGGCGCAATCGGTCGGCGACAGCGGTGGCGTGTGGGCGCTTCCGGCGTTCCAGGGACTCGGTACGCCCTGGGTCGCCAGCGATGCGCGCGCGCTCATCGGCGGCCTGTCGCGCGGTTCGACCGGTGCGCACGTGGCGCGCGCGCTTCTCGAGAGCATCGCCCATCGGGTGGCCGACGTGGCCGAGGCCGTGTGGCAAGGCGGTGAGCACCGGCCGGCGAGCCTGCGGGTCGACGGCGGGGCCAGTCGGAACGATTTTCTCATGCAGCGACAGGCGGACTATCTCGGCATGCCGGTCGAGCGCAGCGCGGAGAGCGACGGCGCGGCGCTCGGAGTTGCCTCGCTGGCGGCCGCGGCGCACCGCGGTGAGGATGCGCCGCAGCCGCCCGCCTGGCGAGCCGATCGCGTGTTCGAACCACGCATCTCCAGTGACGAGAGGCAGTGCGAGCGGGACGGCTGGCGCCGGCGGGTCGAGGGTCTTCAGCGAGCGGGAATGCTCGGTTGACTGCGGACCCCACGGTTCGATTCCATGCCCGTAAAACTCGTCATATTCGATTGCGACGGCGTATTGTTCGAATCCGAGCAGGCCAACATTGCTTTTTACAACGCCGTGCTCGAGCGGGCGGGCGAACCCCCGTTGCCGGTCGACGGAGAAGCGGCGTGCCACGCTCTGTCGTCGGCACAACTGTTCGAGAAGTACTACGGCGATCGGCCCGCCCTGCTCGCGCGCATTCGCGAGATCGCCCAGTCGATCGACTACGGGCCGTTCTATCCGTTGATGAAGCCGAGGCCGGGTCTGCGCGAAGTGCTCGAGCAGCTTCGCCGGCACTGCAAGACGGCCCTGGCCACGAACCGGGGAAAGACCGTCAGCGGCGTTCTCGAGTACTTCGGTATCTCGGACTTGTTCGACTTGGCCGTCGGTGTCCTCGACGTCGAACGTCCCAAGCCGCATCCTGATCTGCTCGTTCGCTGTCTCGAAGCGTTCGATGTCGCGCCGCCCGACGCCCTGTACGTCGGTGACCAGGAGATCGACGAGCGCTCTGCCCGTGCCGCGGGCGTTCGGTTCGTCGCCATGGGACCAGCGGCACCCGACGGCGATGCACGGATCGAGCGTATCGAGGAGCTGCTCGATCTGGTCGCCGGACTCAGCCGATTTCGTTGAGACGGTCGATCAGCATGCGCAGGCGACCGTAGCTTCGCATGTCGAACGGCAGAACGATGCGCGGCAGGTCGGCGAGCGTCGGCTCGTCGAATTCTTCCTCGAATGGTCCCGGCGCGGGGACCGGCGGACCGGACAGAATGTCGCCGAACTCGCGGCCGAGCAGCTCGAGCTGCGCCGGTCCGACTTCGTGATTGAGGCGAACGACGAGCTTGCCGCGGATCGTGCGAGCCGAATGAAACGTGCGGTAGAAGTTCGTGATCTCGCGGACCGCTTCGTCGACGCTGTCGGTGAGTTTGTACAATGCCAGGTCTTGTTCGGCGATCAGGCCTTTGCGCAAGAGGTGGTCGCGCACGTAACGATCCCACGTCTTCCAGTAGGTGCCGCGGGGCACGTCGAGAAAAACGATCGGCACCATCTGAGATTTGCCGGTCTGGACCAAAGTCAGCGTTTCGAAGCACTCGTCGTGCGTTCCAAAGCCTCCGGGGAACAGAACGATCGCCGAGGACTCCTTGAGAAAGAAGAGCTTGCGCGTGAAGAAGTATTTGAACTCCACGAGCTTTGCGTCGCCGCGGATCGTCTCGTTCGCCACGTTTTCGAACGGCAGCTTGATGTTCACGCCGAAGCTGCGGTCGCGCCCCGCGCCCTCCTGGCACGCCTGCATGATGCCCGGACCCGCGCCGGTGATGACCATGTAGCCGGCATCCGCGATTTTCTTGCTGAACGAGCGGGCCAGTGCGTATTCGCGCTGATCGGGCAGGGTGCGCGCCGAACCGAACGTGGTGACCTTGCGGACGCCGCCGTGAGGTTGGAAGCAACGTAGGGCCTGACGAATCTCGGCGAGCGCGGCGTCGACCAGCTTGAGGTCGGCCACCGCGGCATTGTCGGCCAGCATCGCTAGGCTCGTTTCGATCATGCTGCGGACGGCACGCGACGCTCGCGGGTCGGTGCCATCGCGGCCGACGTTGGCGATCAACGATGCGATCGCTTCACGGATGGATTCGGGCAAGGTCTCGTTCGGCACGGCGCTCCCAGGGTTCCCGGTTAGGCAGTTCGACATGCGGATGCAAAGAGGCCGGCGCCGGTAGCCCGACGGGCTCGAACCACTCGCCCTCGGTGACGGCGATTCCCGACGAGTCGGCGAACAAGGCCTCCAGCCCATGGGCGGCGGCGCTTTGCAGTGCCGGGCGGCCGCGCACGACGAGCGCCGTCGACCATGCCTCGGCGACGGTCGCCGAGGGGGCGACGACGGTGGCTACGCGCCCGGGAGGGACCGGGCGGAGGGTTTCCGGATCGACGATCGCGCCGGCCGGATCATTCGGTTCGGCCGAGCGGGAGGTGGACAAGGCCTCGTCGGCGAGCACCGTCGTGCCGACGATTCCCTGCGGCCCGACCAGGGCGACCCGCCAAGGGGAGCCGTCGGGGCGGACCCCGAGGGCGGCGATGCTCGAGGCCCCGAAGTCGACGTAGGCCGAAGCGACGCCGGCGCGCCGCAGGTGTCGGACGATTGCATCGACGGCGATGCCTTTGCCGATCGCCCCGGCGTCGAGCTCTGCTCCACGGGCCAAGGCCGCGCGTCCTCGAGTCAGGCGAAGAGCCGAGGCGATCCGGTATGTCGTGTCCGAAAGCGCCGGTGCAGAACGGTTTTCCCGCAACGCACGTACGATCGGACCGACCGCCGGGTCGAACGCTCCCCCGGTCTGCGCGGAAAGATCGAGCATTGCCCGCAGTGCTTGGTGCAGCTCCGGACCGACCTCGACGAACCCGGCTCCAGCGCGAGCGTTCAGGCGTGCCAACTCGCCCTCGGGCCGCCAGGTCGTGAGCACGTCGTCGTAGCGGCGCGCAATCGCGAAGGCCTGCCCGAGCAGCTCCTGCGCGCCGTCGGCCGCGAGCGAGATCGTGAGGACGGTTCCCATGACGGGACGGCTGCCGGTGTGAAGAACGGGCCGTGCCGGTGGCGGGATTTCGCTGGCCTGCTCGGCGTGGATACACGCGGCCGCCGCCAGCACGACGAGCGCCGTGGCGAGGGGCGGCCCACCCGCGCGGGTCAACGGGAAGCCGCTCCGTACGAGCTCGGCGCGTTGGTCAGCAGCGCCCGCGCTACGATCACGATGAGCCACAGAACGACCGCCTGCAGCACTAGGAAACTCGCGATCTTCACGATTGCGAACCAAGGGTGCACGAACCGCACCGCCCAACCACTGAGTTCACCCACCAAGCCCGAACCGAACGCCGTCGCGATTCCCCAGGCTTTGGTCTCCAGGGAAAGCGGCACGAACAGCATGAGGTGCGTCAGCGTCAGCAGCAGCATTCCCATGGCGAAGCTGTGAAAGTGCAGCACCTCGAGAAGTCCCGCCAGTGAGCGTGCGGGCAGGTAGCGATCTTCGTTGCCGCGGTAGTAGTCGACGACCGACGCCGGCGTGAGCCCCATCTTGGAGAAGTACAGTCCGGCGTTCGTCAGCCACAGGATCACCGTGTAACAGAGGAAACAAGCGACGATGATCTTGAGAAGTCGGTTCCGCGTCCATTCTCCCGTTACGACGAAACGCACTTACGATCCTCCTTCGAGCAACACCGCGTACAGCGCCAGGGCGCGCCGGGTTGCGGCGGCCACGGCCCGGGAACTCAGGGTGGCGCCGGTGATCCCGGTGATCCCGCGGCCGAGCCGGAGCGGCGCGGGCGACGCCGCGCCGCTCAGTTGCTCGAGCCAACGATGACTCGGGGCGTATTCCGAGGGTTCGTGAAACGCAAGAACGTGAACCGCGCGAACGGCGCCGCCCGAATCGAGCACGACGAGCAGCGTCTCGGGCAACGTGCGGACGATGTGACTGTCGACGAACGCGTAGCCGATGTCGCGCCCGCCGCGCCGGCCGATGCGTACCTCGATCAGATTCGAATCGAGCGGCGCATGCGCGAGCTCCTCGATGCGGCGGCGCTGGCCCGGTTCGAGAAAGAACGTCTTGCTCTCCACCCGCTCTGCATCGGGAAACGCCAGACGCGGGATTTCCGAGCGAGAGTAGAAGACGGTCGCCTGCGCCGGCGCGGCCGTCAAGGCCGTGAAGGCGAGGACTGCGGCGGCCAGCCCCCGGTTGGCGGAGAGCCGGGCCATTAGAATTCGAAGCCTCCGCCCAAACGAATCTGTTCGGGTAGGTCGGCTGCCGGGGCGTTTTGGCTCCGCAGGTCGAGCTTGAGCGCAACCCGGTCGATGGGCTTGTACGTCAAGCCCACTTCGATGATCTCGGTATCCTGCGACCGGTCGGCCGACACACCGGCGGGCATGTCGTCTTGGGTGTCGATCCGCGAATAGCGCACCCACGGCGCGAGGTACTGATCGCTGTCGGGGGCCAGGAGTGCGAGAACGTCGTAGGCGAGCTCCCCGTAGTAGCCGACCATGCGACTAGCGATCGGTTCCCCGATCTCGGTGGTCAGGGCCGCCGCATCGTCGAGGTTGAGCACCGCGGCAAGACCCCGGAGCTCGAGTCCGTGTGTACGCACGCTCGCGTGTCCTTCGTAGAGTCGAGCGAACACGCTCGGCTTGGCCCCGGCGATCGTGCGGCCTTGTCCCTGGTCGCCAAGGTATGCCGACCCGCCCACGGTGACACCGGTTGCCGGCGAATAGTCGAGGCGGCCGACCCACGAAAAGCTTTCGGCCCGCTCCTTGCTGCCGCTTTGCCGGCCGCCGCGCACCCCCGCCGATCCAAAGCCGGTGGCGTCGAGGCTCGAGACGACGTACGTCCGGTAGCTGAGGCGCTCGCCGAACCTGCCGAAGATCCCGGCCCCATTGGCGCGCCAGGTGGTGGGGATGATGCGCCTTTCGACGTCCGGGCGGGAGTTGCCGTGGTAGAAGGGCGGTTCGTGCATCTCATTGAGAAACCCCATCGGTACGAGCAACAAGCCCGCCCGCAGATTGAGGCGCGGGTCGAACAACGCGTCGATCTGCGCGAACTCGACCGATACCTCGCCTTTTTCTTCGGCGCCTTCCCCGGTGGTGGCATGCTCGAATTCGATTTCCGAGCTGAAGGCAAGGCGGTCGTTGAACTTGTACCCGAGGTACAGAACGAGCCGGGCGAGGTCGATGCGATCGCTGCGCCCGCCGCCGTCACCGACGACGTGTTCGTAGCTGCCCTCGCCGTATCCGCCGATCGACAGCCGCCCGCGCGTTGCGGCGGCAACCTGATCGGCGAACGGCGATCCGTGCCCGTGCCCGGGAGGTGCCGGCGCCGCTTCGGCCGGCTCGGCAAGCGCCTGTTCTTGCTTGAGCCGCTCGAGCTCGGCGGCGAGGATCTCGATTCGGCGCTCGAGCTGCTCGATCCGCTGCTCCGCCGACCCCTCGCCGCCGATCGCGGCGGAGCCGGGCACCAATGCCGTAAGTAATAGAAAAACAACGACTTTGCGCTTCATGGTCGTACCCCCCAACAGTCGATCGCGTGAGCGTTGTTGATAATGAATGTCAAAATCGTACGAGTCAACCGATGCTGCTCACTTTTTCGGTGGTGCGCTCCGGTTGCATTGCGGCCGAGCGCTCGGATTGATTGGCGCAATGGCACTCATGGAACTGCTCGCCCGTGGCGGGCCGGTGATGTACGTACTGCTCGGCCTGTCGGTCGCTGCGACGGCGATCGTGCTGCTCAAAACGCTCGAGGTGATTCAGCTACGCCTGCGGGACGGGGACTTCGCCGAGCAGACGCTCGAGCTCGTCGAGGCCCGCCGCGGCGCCGCCGCGCTCGGAGTTCTCGAGGACCGCCGCCACCCGCTGGCATTGCTGCTGGCGACCGCCGTGCGCGTGGGGACGGACGCCGGAGTAGACGCGCAGGTGGCCCGCGCCGAGGTTCAGCGCTGCGGCACGAACCTGTTGCGCCGGCAAGAGCGTGGCTTGCGACTCTTGGCGAGTATCGCGCACCTGAGCCCGCTGCTGGGTCTGCTCGGCACGGTGCTGGGAATGATCGAAGCGTTTCGCACCGTCGAGCAGGCCGGCGCCGTCGTCGACCCAGCCGTTCTTTCAGGCGGAATCTGGCAGGCCCTCTTGACCACGGCGTTTGGGCTGACGATTGCCATTGGTGCGATGGCCGCGTTCTACGCGTTCGAAGGCGTCGTCGATCGACTCGCTGCCCGCATGAAAGACTACGCCGGGCGGGTGCTGGTCGCCTGCGGGAAGGTGGGGCTCGAGGATACGGCGCTGACCGTCGACGACTTGGAACGGAGCGCTCATGGAATTTGATCGAACCAGGCCGGTGACGGGACGGGTCGGGATGACGCCGATGATCGACGTCGTCTTTCTGCTGTTGATCTTTTTCCTGCTCACCAGTCGCTTCGTCGAGCCGAGGGCGATCGGGGTCGAACTGCCGCGCTCGAAGACCGCCGCGGCCGAGGAGTCCGCGCCGCTCGTGGTCGTACTGCGGCGAGACGGTAGTGTCCTCGTTGATGGCAGCGAGGTTGCGCGGTCCAGACTCGAGCAGCGGATTGCACGCGAGTTGGGCGCGGCGGCCGACCGGTCCGTGCGACTCGAGGCCGATGCCGGCGTGTCCGTCCAACGCCTCGTCGGAGTGCTCGACGATCTGCGCGCGGCAGGCGCCACGCGGGTTGCACTGGCCGCGCAGCAGGCCGCGCGCTCGGATCCGCCGGAGCGATGACGAGCACTGAGCGGCGCCAACTCCTGCTGGCCGTAACCGGAGCCCTGCTGCTCCATGCATGGGTTCTGTTCGGGGTACGCATCGACCGGCGCACGCCGGTCTCGCGCCCGCAGCCGCTCACGATGTTGCTCGCGCCAGCGTCCACGGCACCCGCACAGACGCAACCCAGAAAGTTGGCGGACACGGCTGCCGTGCGTTCTCGGCATTCGGCCGAGGCTGCAGCGCACGAGGCCCCGCCCGCGACCGGCCCAGTGAAACGTTCAGAGCACGGCCCAGCGGCGAAGCAGGCCGCTGCAGCTAGGCCGCCGGCTCCACCGCCGGCCGCTGACGCGGCGCCGCCGGCGCGGGCAACCGATTCGGCGCGCGCTCCGGCCGAACAGGCGCGGGCCGCCTATGAGCAGTTGCTGGCGAGCTGGATCGACCGTTACAAGACGTATCCGGCTTTCGCCCGAAGACGTCGCGAACAGGGAACCGGCGCGGTACGCGTGCGCATCGCTCGCAGCGGTCGCCTCATCGAAGAGCGCCTCGACCAATCGACCCGACATCCTGCACTCGACCGGGCCGCTCTCGAGGCCGTGCGCCGGGCGGCACCCTTCCCGCCTCTCCCCGAGCAACTCGACGGTGAAGAGCGCGAGTTCCTCGTCCCCTTCGTCTTCACGATCGACTGATCGCTTTCGCCATTGACGCTGGTCCTGCGTAGTGAGATTGCCCAGCGGGTAGGGGAGCGTATATCATTTCACGGGGGAGGACGGGAGGATGGAGAGTCGACCGCAAGCCGCACGTGGCGATCTCGGGCGCCGGACCCCGTTGCCGGAAGAAGAGGAAGAGAGCGGGTTGCTCAGCACCGTGGCACGCCGGGTGACCGGCGCGTTGGTTGGAACTCGGTCGTTTGCCTCGCGCCTGACGGGCCGCGCGACGGCCACCGCAGCGCGCGCCTTTGGTGAGCTGCGCGACGTCGGCGACGACATTCTCGCTTATCTCGACCCGGGACCGTGGCTCGAGGAGCTATACGCGGCGCTCGGCATCGCCTCGACCGAAGCCCTCGGCGAGCTCGACGAGCGCATCGACGAAATCGAACTCAAAGTAGACGACGTCGCACGCCGCCGTGCTCGCGAAGAGCTGCTCTTGCTGCAGGAGCGGATCACGGCCCTCGAAGACCTCCTCGCAACGCAAGGGGCCGAGGTCGCTCAGCCGGCCGTCGAGCGGTTGCTCGAGCGGCTCGGCCAACTCGAGGAGCGGATCGATGCGCTGCCCTGGCGCCGCCCGGCGGAGGGCCGGCTCCACCCGACCGCCTGAAATCAGGCCTCACCCGAGCTACTGAGACGTTCTCCCGAGATGCGGTAGGCTTCGGCGAGGATTTCGACGGGATGCCGAACGGCCACGTCGATGCCTTCGAGCGCGGCGGCGCGCTCGAGTTGCAGGATACATCCAACGTTCGCGACGGCGAGCACGTCCGCGCTGCACTTGCGGACGAGCGCTGCTTTGGCCCGGCCGATCTCGAGAGCGAGGCGATGGTGCCGCAGGTTGTAGCTGCCGGCGCTTCCGCAACAGACGTGGTTGTCGCCGAGGTCGACGGGCTGGTTTCCGGTCGCTGCCGCGAGCACCGCGCGAGGCGCGTGCTCGACCTTCATGCCGTGAAGCAAGTGGCAGGCGTCGTGGTATGCGACCCGGAGGGGGCGCTGGGGTCGGCTCTTCGGCGGTCGCGGGCCAGCCTCGGCGAGCAGCTCGCAGACGTCGCGCGTCATGGCTGCTAGGCGGGTGGCGGCGCGAGACCGCTCGGGGTCGCCGTCGAACAGGCTTTCGAGATCACGGAGCATGGCGCCGCAGCCGGCGGCCGTCGTTGCGACGAACGTCGCCTCGGACTCTTCGACCGCCGCCACCAAGTCGGAGGCCAGCCGGCGAGCCTCAGCGCGCTGGCCGCCGTGCAGCGAGAGTGCTCCGCAGCACAGACCCCGGGCGGAGGCGACGACGCGGTAGCCGTTCGCCCTCAACACTTCGGCGGCTGCGCGGAAGATCGACGGTCTCAAGGCATCGCCGCATCCGCGCAGGAGGAACACGCGCGGGCCGGCCGGCTCGGCCGATCCATCGTTGGCGCGGGGATCTCCGCGGACGTGCGCTCCTCGGGCCGGGAGCAATCCAAGCCACGGTATGCGGCGGCGCCAGCGGGCAAGCCCGATGAGATCGGCTGCGTGTGCCGCTGCCGAGGCAGCGCGCAGCACCCGGTGGCTTCTCATCATTCGGCCGGCGAGCGCTCTCCATGCGGCGCTGCGATTCCCGGTCAACAGGGGGCGTGCCTGTTCGAGCCGGCGGCCGAAGCGGACACCGGAGGGACAGGCCGTTTCGCAGGCAAGACAACCGAGACAACGATCGACGTGCTCTGCGACCCCGGGATCGACCGACGCCGAGCCCCCGGTGAGGTGCCGCATGAGGTACAGGCGGCCGCGCGGCGAGTCCGCCTCGCTGCCGACCACGCGGTAGGTGGCGCAGTAGTCCAAGCACAGCCCGCAATGAACGCACGCTTGGTCGCCCTCGATCGCCATGGCAGTAGTCCCGCCGTCTTTCACAGTCGTCCCACCATTCGTCCCGGAGCCAAGACGGCATCCGGGTCGAACCGCTGTTTGAGACGGCGCATGATGTCGAATCCCGGTGGCAGTGGGCCCCACACGTCGAGCCCGTGTTTTAGGCGCGTAGGGGCTCGCTCGAGGAGAAGCCGGCCACCGGCGAGCGGCGCTAGGCGGTCGAGCAACGCAACGCCGTCTTGGCCGGGCGCCTCGCGTGCGAATACTCGGATCAACCCGTCGGCCGGGCGGCCGGCGGCACGTGCGGCGATGCCGGCGCGCTCGAGTTCGCCGACCAAGTCGGCAGCGACGGAGACGGCGCGCGCAGGCGGCACCGTCGTAGCCAGGACGAGCTTCTCGTCGCGGTCCGGATGAATCCGCGAGCGGCCGTCGTCGGCGGCCGCCGGGCGCTGGCACAATTCGGCCAGCCGGTGCTCCTGATACTCGATTGCGCCGGCTACGCCTTCGATGCCGGCACGCAGCAGCCAGACCGACTCGCTTTGGGGCTCTAGGGCGAACTCGGCGGCCGCCGGCTCGAGCTCCGAGGCGCCGAGCGCCGCGACCGCTCTGGCCAGTGCCTCGCTCGACGGGAAGCGAAAGGCCAGCGTCTTGGAGCACTGCGGAATCGGGTGCGTGCGCAGGGTGATTTCGGTGAGGATCGCCAGCGATCCACGCGAGCCCACCAGCAGTCGTACGAGGTCGTACCCCGCGACGTTCTTGACCACCTTCGCCCCCACGCGCAGCAGGCGCGCGTTGCCGTCGACGGCCGTCAGCCCCAGGACCAAGTCGCGCGGGCGCCCGAAGGCTCCCGCCATGGCGCCGCTGGCGTCGGCCGCCACGATGCCCCCGATCGTCGCTTGCGCCGGCGCAGCCGGATCGAGAGCCAGGCGTTGTCCGTCGGCTGCGAGCACGTTCTGCAGGCGTGCCAGTGTCACGCCGGCTTCGACGGTGACGACCATGTCCTCGGGGTGCCGCTCGACGATTCGCGTCATGCCGGTCAGGTTGAGCCGGACGTCGGCCGCGCGTGGCACGTTGCCCAAGTCGAGCTGGGTCGCGCCGCCGGCCGGCACGATCGCTACGCGGTCGCGGCGCGCTTCGTTGATCAAGCGGCGTACGTCGTCGGTGTCGCGCGCCGTGATCACGATTCCCGGGACGATGCCG